>WRDV01000066.1 GCA_009779655.1 Dehalococcoidia bacterium | reverse complement strand
GTGGCTGATAGATATCGCAATCGCAGAAAGCGTTTCGGTCTACGGTTTAACCTTATTTGTGGCATCTGCAATGATACTTTGTAATTTCGCAAGAGGTCTAATATGCTTGAGCGTATATTTATCTGCTGATGCAGAATAGAAAACCAAACGAGCCGCGGCCGCGTACATCAACGGTTTTACCAAGCAGCGTGCACACATAACGAGCGATGCTTAACGCGCCCCGGTATTCCGGCGAAGCATTATTTGGCGGCGATTAATGCTTCTACTTTACTCTGCAATGCGGATTCAGGCAGAGCTCCGACAGCAGTATCAACAACCTCGCCGTTCTTAAGGAAAATCATATTTGGGATAGACATAACGCGGTATTGCGAAGGCGTAACCTTATTCTCGTCTACATTCATGCGGCAGAATCTTACTTTACCGCTGTATTTTTCGGCTAACTTTTGGAAAATAGGTTCTATCCTGCGACAAGGGCCGCACCATGGCGCCCACATATCAATTATAACAGGAAGATTTGACTTAATAACTTCACTGTTGAAAGTGGCATCAGTAACATCAATTAACACTTTAACCCCTCCATCAAACTCAAATCATCGCTTATAGTATAGGTTTGTATTTTGGGTGTCAACGCTGTATGACATAAGTAAAAAATCAGGATTCTAACCAAGAGTGGGAATAAAGCGTATTGCCGCTGAGTACTTTTGCTGTCTTGACGTATTTGATATCTTCTTCGCTGAGTGTTGTTAGATCAATATCTTCACCGTCAAGGGTTTGGTGTATCAGCTCAACCAGTTCTGTTCGTTCGCCGCGGTTGATGCGCTGCAGTTCAGGGTCAAGCGCATCAGCGATAACAGAATAAATCCCTACGCGTTCCAGCATTACCATGAATACGCGGTTAAGATAAGGCCGCAACGGTGCTGGCGTGCCGTTTGAAACATTGGATAGTCCTACAATTGATTTGCATCCCGGGGCAATTTCCGGCAGCATCTGCAGAAATTCCAAGCAGCTTTTTATCTTGGCAATATCGCCTGATATCGGGGTGGCGATTGGGTCAATCCAAATATCCTCATTTGGTACGCCGGTCTCATTGGCTTTATAAACCAAATCCACTGCCAGCATACATCGCTCGTCGACGTCGCGCGGCATGCCGTCTGTGCTCCATAACAGGCCGATCATTTCTGCCTTATAGCGTGTAACTAAAGGCAATATGTTCTCCAAGCGTTCTGGTTGCAGCGAGACGGAGTTGATCAACGCTCGCTTGCGACATAGTGCAAGACCTGCTTCAATAGCTTCAGGATTGGTGGTATCCAGTGAGAGAGGCAGATCGCTTACCTGCTGCACGGTTTCCACAAGCCACGGCATCATATCAGCGCCTGTCTTTTTGGCGGGCCCGATATTGAGATCTATGTAATCCATGCCGGACGCTTGCGCCGCCTGCGCCATTTTTTGTATCGGTTGCGCCATACGTTCTTTCATGGCAAGCCCGAGCGTCTGGGACATGACATTTACGTTCTCAGCAATCAAAATCATGCGAGTTCTCTATTAAATCAGGGGCGCAAGTTCTTTAGAAATGCGGGAATATGGGCTCCTTCACGCGGCCCAACAAGTATTTCCCATCCCGGCAGCTCTTCTTCCAGCCCTCCGCTTTCTGATGCTATATAGCCCGGAATGATAAGCTTACGGTGATTTATTTTAGTCTCAATTCCGCTTTTCTTAACTAACGCGGCAATATTGTCTGCTCCGAATTTGCCTGCGGCCCAGGCTGTCATCACGGAAAGACCCTCAGTGTCTTTTACCAGCAGATAACTTGGCACGCGCGAGTTTTCTATTTCGCTTGATACGATGAAGTAGGTGAGAGAGAAGTTTGCTGTAATCAGCACAGGCGAGTTTTCATCCGGCTTGCCGATATCATAAATGGCCTCAGTTGTGGCCAGTGGGCGCTGCGGATCGGAATACAGGTTTAGCCGTAGTACAAGCAGCGGGTAAAGTGTTTCGCCTTGAAAATCTGATAGTATGATTATCCCTCCGTATTTGGCGATGAATGTTGCGGCTACAAGAGCCTCTTTCAGATGGTTTTCTGCCATAGCATAAGCCGGGATGACGCTTGGAAATCCAAGTGGACGGATTTTCTGACTCAACGCCAGTCTGCGTAGCATTGTCTGATCGTGTAGTGCCTGTTTGGCAGTGTGTGCGCCGGAGTCAAGAACGATGTCTTTAATACCAAGTTGTCCCAATTTCTCACTTAGCGCAGCTAAAGCATGCAACCCGTTGGCATGGGCTGCTAGCGGACAATTGTATTCCTGCGCTAATGCTGCCATTTGCTCAGCGTTACCCGCTGTTGCCGCGTGCATCAGCGGTCTTTTGCCGGCGCAGACTTTCAGCGCGGCTGACATAATATTGGCATCGTCTGTCATCAAAATAATTCCGGCGTCACTTTCTCTTTGCACGCGTTCTATCAATGATATGAAAACAGCAGAATCAAGAGAATCGCACCTTAGCGCGACTAGTTCGGGGCGTAATTTGAACCCTATGCGTATGTAAGATAATTCTTGAAAGCGCTTGAGCCGCTCTCCGATCTCAGCGTTCGTCATTTTGTCGGAGATAAGCATCGCTAGTCCCGGCGGGTTTTCGAAGCGTTTTTCATGGCGGAACATCACGGTCTCTCCGCCTATTTTAAGTGTGCGTTCGCCGTATCCGATAGTTAGAGGGCGGATAGGCGGAGCAGAAGCGGCTTCAAGTTTTGCTTTTGACTCATCGGATACCAGCGGGCAGGCAGACAACTCAGCCTTACCTGTTGCTAAGCTCATTGCAAAGGCTAGGCATGTCGGCACGCCGCACTTGCCGCAATTGCTTTTTGGTAACAGTTTAAATATTTCGATTCCTGATAGAGCCATGAGTTTCCCCGCTATTTATTTAATTACATACGCCGAAATATAAAGAAAGACATTGTACTCCATTTCACATTATGGATTCCATTGTAAGCGCCGGATGAGCCTTATCAGTTAGGAAAGGCAGAATTTCCTCCTCGGTAATTCCGATACTCTCATCGGCTATGCGCTCCAGCAAATCAGGTATGCCGATTTCGGCGGCTCTGGCATTGAACCGCTCGCGTATTTCATCTTTTAGCATTTTTGGCATCCATACCAGCCGCACAATGCCGCCTTCTGCCGAGAGATATTTACGCTGCGCGATATTGTACTTGCTATGCCCGATAAAACCCGGCGTGCTGCTTCCTCCGCCTATTGTGCTGGCAAGAGTGGTGAACTTCATGCCGGAAGGCGTCATTCCTGTGAAATCGCGGTTAACTGTCATAATGCCGTTACATAATGGTAATATCGCGGCGATGCATTCCATGCATCCGCAGGCGGTTGCAGGGTCAGCGATGATACTATAGGAGTTATATGAGCTGATATTGCCGCGGGAGGCTTTCATTATGAAAGCGTTAACGCCTTGCCATTGTCCTAAGCGCGGGTCTATGAGTTCACCTTTTCGTACAGGCTGGTTAGGGCCGTTAGGGTTGATTTCATGCGATGCCTTGCAGTCCATCCAGTTATATGAGCCGCACAATCCGGCACGTTCAGGCGAGACAATGCAGACATGGCTCGGCGCGAATGACTGACAAAGCGTGCAGGAATAATAGGTATCTGTAGTCTCGTCGGTCATACTGTCTATTCGCGGGTCGCGCACGGCATAGACGGCGCGCGCCAAGGCCGTTATACGCTGTACATGATCGTTATCGGTGTAGATTTTGACTTGCAGCTTGTCTACAATGCGCTCAAAATCTTGGTGCAGTTTGGCGTGCAGAATGACTCCTAGGTGGCGTATGGCGAATCCTTTCTCCGCCGCCTGTTTGCCAACGCGCAGCCATGCGATATCGCGCTGACCGAGATGCATGATACCGTGAGCGTAGTTTATCAGGTGATGTATCTGGCGTTCTAGGATGGGCTCATAATCCTCCTGCATCTGACGGCCTGCGACTTCCACGACTATGGCCAAGGGCAGTTTCGTACCTGCCGATATGTCTGAGAGTTCCGGCCCGATGACCTCAATTTTCCCGTCATCAACCTCATCCATTTGCCTGGATGTGCACCATTCTACCATTTGGGTGCGGCCGCCGCCGCATTCAAGATAAATGTCATCGCCGCGAATGCGCTCGCCTTCATAAGCAGGGCCGTAAGCTACCGGTATTGGTATAGTTGTCACGTTGATTTTGAGACCGCGAGCGTCAAGCGCCCTCGCCACGATTTTATCATGCGGTACATTTGATACCACTATGTCATTGCCGCCGGCATCACTCGCCAGTATTTCGGGTATTAAGCTGTCCGCGATAATCGGAAAGCCGAAATTGATAGCCCCTGCTGCGTTGGCGTACCATTCATCGGTTACCTCACCCAGCGGCATGGCGAAAGCGAATACGCGTTCTTTGTTGTAAAGCATGTTAGCCTTAGCATCTCCGGGCTTGATTCCGCCTAGAGACATTGCTACGCGTACAGCGAACCCTATTGCAAAAACAACGGAGGATATATCGGGACCAAAAGGCACTAGCCGCGAAGGCCATCCTACTTGTATGTCCTCTTGTCTTAATTGTTCAGAGAAACTTATGCCGTGATCTTCGCCGCACATGAATATATACAGATTTCGCCGCTGCAGTTCTGCGGCAATAGCGGCGGCAATGTCTTTACTTGGCGCAGCTCCCAGAATTGTGGCAAAGCCGGGGGCGCTGCCGTCAACAAATTCAACGCCGCGTCTGCGCAAAATGACATCGTCAGCGGCCCCAAGCCACAAATTTGCATCAGTCGGGGACTCTGTTTTGGTGTAAAAGCTTGGCGTTATCATGTAGCGCAGAGTTTCGATTATTTCCTCAGCGAATAGAGCGGCCATGCCGGCATCTAACGCTTGAGGAATGCCATATGATGAGGCGGCGTCATTCTCTGGTGGCGGCAATAGCCGCTTGCAATGCTCTAATACCGGCGCGATATCGCCAAGCGTGTTTATCTGCAGCCCTAATATGGCGTAAATAATCGGCAGATAATAGGCGGTATTCGGAAAGCCGACCGCCTGTGCCGCTCCCCATCTTGGAAGAGCGTCGGAGTATTCTTTATCGGCGCGCTCAACTATGCTGCGCGCTCCGCGAATTGCGGCAGATGCAATAATTTCAGACATTTAAATAGCTTTCATATATTAAAACGAGAGCATTTTCTCTTATATTATACAGCGGGCGCACTATACGATCGGAGTACCGGCACGACTACGATAGGTCGCATACTACATAAGCCGCTATATATTGTTGCATTATAGCCCTTTTTGAGCCTAAATGCGAGGTTTTGAATCTCCCATCGCTGCATAAGCGTGTCATTTTGCGCCATGTTTTGTCATGATTTGCAACAAGTATTGACGGCTGGTTTCTGCCTGATAGCGTTACAAAAAAATGACTTCGGGAGGGGGGTTATAGTCTGATAAATATAGGGCGTCTCGGGGTTGGTGTTAGTTTACCTTGACGGTTGTTTACTAGATAGTGTCTACATGAGGTATATGGTATAATAGAGGAAATGAATAAAGGAGATTTTCTCTATGGAAGCATCATACCATAGGCATGATATATCAGACAGAACTTGGGAATTATTAGAACCAAACCTAATGGGAAGAAAGGGTACATGGGGTGGCAATGCCAAAGACAACAGGCGATTCATCAACGGCATCTTTTGGATACTG
>WRDV01000065.1 GCA_009779655.1 Dehalococcoidia bacterium | reverse complement strand
GAAGAACAGGGGCTTGAGTGCATCATTTTAACTGGAGACGCTGACGCGATGCAGTTGGTTAACGCGCACACACGCGTGCTTTATCCGCGCACTATGGGAGAGGCGGCGCTGTTGGATAGCGATGGGGTTACGCAGAAATACGGCGTGCCGCCAGAGTATATTTCTGACCTGAAAGCGCTTAAGGGAGACTCTTCGGATAATATACCTGGCGTGAAGGGCGTAGGTGAGAAGACTGCGATTAAGCTTATTCAACAATTCGGCGGCTTGGATGAGATTTATCTGCGCATAGATGAGGTGTCGCCGCCCCGTATACAAGGGTTACTACGCGATGATGAGGATGTAGCGCGCCGCTGCAAATTACTGGCCACCATTGACACGAACTCTCCCGTGGAATTAGATATGGATGCCGCGAGAGCGGAGCATTTTGACCGTGATAAAGCTATTATGCTTTTTCGTGAGCTGGAGTTTTTTAAACTGATAGAACGCTTGCCGGGAGGCGCAATTAGCGCTAATACTACTACCGCTGACTCCTCGCAGCGGGCGATACTGTCACCTGAGCAAGACGCTGTCGTTGTGGAGAAGAAGGATTATCGCGTTGTCAAGACACTTGACGCTCTTTCGTCACTGGCGGCGCGTTTGTGTGATGCGGATGAGTTCGCTATTGAGGTTATCGCCGATGGCGCGCATCCTGTCAGCGCACAACTGGTGGGACTTGCCTTTTCTCCTGAGGTCGGTGAGGCGTATTACATACCGTTGACACATGCTGGTTTGGAGGCGGGGCCGCAGCTATCAATAGAGGATGTTCTTTGTGCCTTATCCCAGCCGTTATCTCGGTTAAGCGCGGTGCGTGCGCATAACGCAAATTTTGTTATGACTGCGATGGCTCAAGCTAGATTCCCCCAAATGAGCTTGGCTTTCGATACCATGCTGGCAGCGCACCTGCTTGGGGAACGCTCACAGGAGTTATCCGGTTTAGCGCTGGAGCGGCTCAATTTCCATATTGAGCCGCTGCCGAGCGGTGCCGGCGTCAAGCGCGTGCCGGTATGCCATCTGTCTGTTGAGCAGGTAGCACAATTCGCTTGTGCATGCGCCGATGCTGTTGGGCGCTTGTCGTATAGATTAGCTCAGGAACTAGCTAAGCAGCAGTTATCTGGTCTTTTTGATGATGTAGAATTGCCGCTGGTGCCGCTTTTGGTAGGAATGCAGTATAACGGGGTGTTGCTGGATACAGCATTACTTTCAGGTATGTCTTGCCGTTTGGGCGAGCGTTTGGCGGCGCTTGAGAGAGAGATTTATGCTTTGGCTGCGTGCAGTTTTAACATCAATTCTCCCAAACAGCTGGGAGAGGTACTATTTGAGAAACTGCGCTTGCCAACCGGACAGAAAAAGCGCGGCGCATGGTCTACGGACTCGGCGGTATTGGAAGTTTTGCGGCAGAACTTCAAGATAGCAGATTGTCTGCTAGAATTCCGTCAGCTTAGCAAGCTCAAGTCGACTTATATCGATAACCTGCCCGTGTTGGTTAATACAAAGACAGGACGGGTGCATACAAGCTTTAATCAGACACGGACTGTGACGGGGCGGTTATCCTCCTCGGAGCCAAATTTACAGAATATACCTGTGCGCGGTGATTTGGGTCGCGAAATCAGGAAAGCCTTCATTGCTCCTTCCGACCATGTACTGCTCTCAGGAGACTATTCACAGATTGACTTGCGCTCTCTGGCGCATCTGTCAAAAGATGCGGCGTTAATATCTACTTTTGAGCGCGGGGAGGATGTGCATAGTATTACTGCGGCACATTTGTTCAGTGTTGAGGCAAAATGTGTCACATCTGCTATGCGCCGTCTGGCTAAGGCAGTCAATTTTGGCGTGATTTACGGTATGAGCAGCTATGGCTTGGAACAGGCTACAGAGTTTTCCCGCAGCGAGGCGGATAGATTTATCGCAGCTTATTTCGATAGATTTCCAGGCATACGCGCATATTTGGACAAAACAAAAGAGCAGGCGCGCCAGTTGGGTTACGTACAGACAATATTGGGAAGACGGCGTTATATACCGGATATCAATGCGAGCAATCGCATGGTGAGAGAAGCGTCCGAGCGAATGGCCATTAACATGCCGGTGCAGGGCACGTCTGCCGATATCATCAAAGTGGCTATGCTGCATCTGGATAAGTATATGGCGCAGCGGCATATGTCAAGCAAGTTAATTTTACAGGTGCACGATGAGCTCATTTTTGAGGTGCCGCAAACAGAACTGTCTGAGATGCAAGAAGTTGTGCCGCGTCTCATGGAGGGCGCGATTACTCTGGCTGTGCCGGTTCAGGTGGATATAAAAATGGGATACACCTGGGGGCAGATGACATAGGAGGTTAATAAAACAATGCCTGAGTTGCCTGAGGTTGAAACTATCAAAAATCAACTTATGCCGCTTGTGGTTGGCCGCCGTATTCAGTCGGTGGAATTCTTGTGGACTAAAACGCTGCTTGCGCCGTCAATTGCAGAATTCGATCAGGCTATTAGAGATCGTGTAATTGAGGGGGTTGACCGGCGCGGCAAGTATTTGATTCTGCGTTTGGATAGCGCAAATGTTCTACTGGTACATATGCGAATGACAGGCTCGTTTTTGGTTAGCAACGGTAACGAGCCACCCAGCCGGCACACCCGTGTCGTAGTGTATTTGGATAACGGGCTGAGGATGTTTTTTGTTGATCCGCGCAAATTTGGTAAGTTCCAGTTGGTTTCAGAAGATAATTCTCCGCTATCGAGACTGGGAATGGAGCCTATGACAGGTGCTTTCACTGCGCAGCGGTTGAGCGCCGTAATGACAGGCAGAAAAATCCCCGTCAAGGTGTTACTGGTGGATCAATCAATACTCGCCGGCATCGGCAATATGTATGCAGATGAGGCATTGTTTGAAGCGCTGATTCATCCACTAAGATCAGCGGATAGTCTGTCGGAGCAAGAAATAGCACGATTACGCGGTGCTATAATAAGCGTACTTACGAAAGCTATTGAAAGCGGCGGAGCCAGCGTTTCTAATTATTTTCATCCGGATGGACTCAAAGGTAAGGCGCAGGAAAGCTTTAAGGTGGCTCATCGTAAGGGTGAGAATTGCATTATATGCCGTACCCCGATTGAGCGCATTGTAGTGCGCCAGCGCGGCACGTACTTTTGTCCTAATTGCCAGCGTAGAATAAGGCATTGATTGTGAATCATCAGTAAAAAATTGCCCGCAGGCTTATGGGAACGCATGAAATAAAGAAGATGTTATAATTTGATCCAAATGAAATGCATAAACAATTTGCAGGAGTGTGACATGGAAAGAATCAGCGTTTCTGTTGACATGAATGGGGATGGACAAAAAGCCAAGGATGCAATCTCTGATGTTAACAGTGCCAAGACAGCGGATGGAGTTGATCTGTTTATATCCCACAAAGTCCTTTGTGACGAAAACGGAGAACCTTTGGGCATTCGCGACTCTGTCAGTAGCATAAAAGACGCGCTTACTAGTAACGTTTTAGATAGGGTAGCCGACAAGGTAATTACCAATGACGATAGGTAAAAAAAGCTAGCATATAGCATGAACCGGACCGCTTTAAGCCAAAATGTCGGTTTACCCAAGTAGTCACAGGCGAGAATATCCTCACCAGTTATCTCAGCCTGTGCGGTATTAAAATACAGGGTTGTCGTCCATAATTGTGAGCCCATGAATGGTAAGTCAGGGACTATTCCATCTCAAGCATCAAATACTGCATCAAAAAACACATCATGCAAGTATTGTATTATTAGATGATATAGTATACGATATCGGTAAGAGGTGTGATTATGGCAACAAAGACTATCCGATATACTGCGACTTTGCCGCTTGATTATGTTAATGAACTGAGAGGTCTTGCAAAGGAAAACAAAATCCCTTCCGTAAACTACGCGATCAATGTAGCTTTAGACATGTATATTAGGGAACAAAAAGCTGCGGAATACGAAGATCAAATGAAGAATGCTGGTCAGGATAAAGCGTTTTTATCTCGCACTATGAACTGTGCTGATGACTTTAGCGCGATCGACGGCGAGGTAGATAACATATGGTAAATAAGTGGGAAATTTACTATTGCTGTCTCGATCCAACCATTGGAAATGAGCAAAAAGGGACGCGTCCCGTGCTTGTTATATCAACTAATGCTGTTAATCATCATTTGCCGGTGTCAACAGTACTGCCGTTGTCCTCTGTAAACCCTGGTGATAGGGTATATCCTACAGAGGTGTTTCTTGATAAATCGGTTACCGGGCTTCCAAGGTTTTCTGTAGCAATGTTGCAGCAAGTTCGTACCATATCGCACAATCGCTTGAACACTTTATCAGGTTCCATAACAGATACTAAAACACAAGAAGCGATTCTCGATGCCTGTCGCAGGTACTTTGATTTATAACGCTTCGTGACTATGCCGGATGCCATTGACAGGCTTTAAATTGTATAAATTCAAACACATAATGGATAATTCGCTTTATGCTGATTTTTTTGCTATAATCAAATCTCAGTCAACGTAAATGGAGTAAAAACGTGTCTAAAGCAGCTACTAAGAAAACCGTACAACAGAAAGAAGATATTGCTACCTTTGTTGAGAACGTCTCTAAGGCCGGGACGCCGCTTAATGGTCGTCGCATTGATTTTCATTTCGTACGCCGCAAGCGCAAAGCTAAGTAATTCACCGGTCTGTTAGAGCTTATAAGTATCTATTGTTTACCTCTTCGTATATACGGGGAGGTAAATTAGTTTTCGAATGGATGTCCTTCTTTGTCAAAGTCGGGCAGATAGTTCTCCGGAGCAATCATATCCTGCACCCAGCCGTTCTCCAGTCCGCATTCATCTAATACTGACAACACATTGTCGTATTCATGACGGCTGATATGGCGATTAATTTCAGGGTGATTGAGTGTCAAATGAGTTGGGTGATATTGGCTCATCAGGCTGACAGTAATGTCAGGTGATACTTCCCGCGCCAGCCATCTTAACGATTGTCGGCTGCCTGCGATGCCGTGCGGCAGTATTAGATGTCGCACGATAACGCCACTTCTAGCGATGCCATGCCCATCCAGTATAAGTTCTCCTGCCTGACGATGCATTTCTTTTATGGCGGAGCGCGCAATAGCGACATAAGCTGCGGCATCGGAGTATTTAAACGCCATACTATCATCTGAGTATTTGATATCCGGCAGGTATATATCAATAATGCCATCCAACTCGTGCAGTATTTCTAAGCTGTCGTATCCGCTAGTGTTATATACCAGAGGCAGAGTTAAACCTTGCGCTACGGCCTGGGCGGTCGCCTGAACAATTTGCGGAACAAAATGTGTTGGCGATACGAAGTTGATGTTGTGGCAGCCCTGTTTTTGCAGATCAAGCATGGAATGCGCCAACTTTTCAATACTTATGACATTGTTCTGTTGGTATTGCCAGTTTTGACTGATTTGATAATTTTGGCAGAAGACGCAGCGCAGGTTGCAGTTGGCAAAGAAAATGGTTCCGGAACCATTCGTGCCGGAGATAGCTGGCTCTTCTCCTCTATGGGCGCAATAAGAGGCCACAATGGGCTGTGTTCCCGAATGACAGTAACCCAACTCCCCATTGGTGCGGTTTACGCCGCATTTACGCGGACAGATGTCGCAGGCGGATAAGCGCGCATACAAACGCTCAGCGCGCTGTTGCAGTGCGGTTAAGTCAATTTGCATGTTTCAGCGTGGAAGGTCTTTAATTTGGCGATCGCTTTAGCTATGCGCTTGAGACAAGTTGTCTGCCCCAATACTTCCATAGTTTGAAATAGCGGCGGCGTTGCAGTTAGTCCGGTTACAGCGGTGCGTAGCGTGCTGAAAAGCTGTCCGGCTTTGATGCCTAGCTCATCCGCTAGCGGACGCAGTACGGACTCAAGCGTATCGGTGTCGAAAGTGCTTAATGCGGATAGCTTTACATGCGCTGTGTTAAGAATCTCTTGCGCCTTAGAGAGACTCAGCTTCTTATCAATTAGCAGCGTTGTATCGTAGTCTATATCATCGGTAAAGAAAAAGCATGACAATTCTTTCTGTGCTAATTCACCCAGTGTTTTAACGCGCTCATGGATTAAAGGCAGTACTTTCTTGACATAATCTATGTTCAATGGGCGCTGTACTTCAGTAGGCAGACCT
>WRDV01000064.1 GCA_009779655.1 Dehalococcoidia bacterium | reverse complement strand
CGAGGTTGCAACAGAGCTTTTTTGCTGTTGTTCCAACTATCGCAGTCGATATTTCATTGGAAAGCCACTTTTTTAGACCATTATTCAACAGGCCCTTAAAGTACTCCTCATAATAATTCACAGCGCTTTCAATTTCTGCATAAGGCAGTCGTCTGAGCCTGAATCTAAGCTCATTGATAAATTCATTTCTGTTCATACGCGCCTCCTTCATTTTGGCTTTCAGATTCAAGCGTTCTGTATCGCGCGATAGGTAAGTCGCCCGGCTGTCGTTTAAGAAAGTGCTCAATATTTTCTCTATACCGAAGCCAATCTGCCTCGTATTTGCGCAGGGCATTTGCACCCGGTTCAGTCAATTTGTAGTAACGTCGATTTCTCCCGTCATACGGCTCGTCATAAGACTCAAGCAGCCCATCTTTTAAGAGCCTGCGCAGAACCGGGTATAATGCCAACTCTGAAATGCCTAAGCGCTTCTGCGTATTCTGCGTAAGCTCATAACCATAAGCCGGGGCACTCGACAGAGCCCCTAAAACGCAAGCATCCAGCAAAATGCCAGCAACAATAAAGCTCATTGAACCTCCTCATCCAATATATTCGCTACAACCAAGAATTGACTATCAAACAATATTATGCAACGAATAGTATTATTTGTCAACAACTATAAATTCTCTAGATTTACGGCTATAGAATGTTGCTGCTTACTGAATACGGGTGATATTGCAGGCAGACAATTTGCGCAATTTTAAAATCAACAACCCACAAAGCAGTTACCAAAGTAAACGCTCTCCGCATCATTTACGGCGGCGTGAAGGCCCTTAACTCTGCTAACCTAACGGATTTTTAGCAGGAACACCATTGCGGCGCGGATACGGCGACGGAGTGCGGGTAATTTTTTCCACGATAACCAGACAACGGTTGTCATTTAGCTCGGATAATGTAATTGGAATAACCTGTGCAATCTGCCCTCCGAGGAGGGTAACAGCTTGAGCAGCTGCTTTCAACTCATCGGCGACAGGCTCTTTTTTCTGTGCTATCAGCATTCCGCCCACCTTGCAAAATGGCAGGGTAAGCTCGCTCAGCGCAGCCATTTTTGCAAGACCGCGCGCCAGAACAATATCAAATTGCTCGCGATACTCCGACATCAAAGCAGCCTCTTCCGAACGAGCGCAAAGCACATCTACACCGGTAAGCGATAGGCGCTGTGTTATATGTCGCAAAAAATCGCACTTTTTATTAGTAGCTTCTAAAAGCGTTAATTGAATCTGCGGAAAAGCTATTTTAAGAGGCAGCCCCGGAAAACCGCCGCCGGCGCCAACATCTATAAAGCGGCAAGCGTAAGGTAGGGGCTTATGAAAGGCCTTCGTTACCGACAGAGAATCAACGAAATGCTTTAACTGTGTCTCGCGATAGTCAGTAATAGCCGTCAGGTTGATACGACGGTTCCAGTCTAACAAATCATCAAGATATGTCTTAAACTGCTCAAGTTGCACTGGCGACAACGCGATGTTCAAACTAAATGCGCCGCAAACTAAATCTTGCATGATATTAATATCGTTCATTAATGCTAACTTTTGTAATAATTCTATTCAGTGCTGGTTTAACACCTCGCAGCGAGCTGCAAGGCCCTTCATTGTGCATTTTATCATAAGTTTAATTTGTAGACTGCAAAAAGATGAGAAAGCGAAGCCGCAGAACCTCGTATATAGTTTTTGCATGGACAACACGTCTATGTTATAGTTAGAAACAGCCCGCTGGGGGTGCTACACGCTGAGAGTTCTTTTTAGAACAACCCCATGAGCCTGACCTCGATAATACGAGCGGAGGTAAGCGGCAGTTTATATAAGCCGGCGCCGCAACGTCGGCTTTAGTGTTTTTATAACGGGAGATGAACATGACACAACTGGAACAAGCTAAGCAGGGAACTATTTCTCCACAAATGCAGGAAGTGGCTCTTAAAGAGGCGCTTCCTGTCGAATATATACGAAGCGGAGTAGAGGCCGGTACCATCGTCATACCGGCCAATATCAACCATTCTCATGCCGAAGTATGCGGAGTTGGCAAAGGGCTTTCTACTAAGGTCAATGCTAACTTAGGCACTTCATCCGATTTCGTCAATCTTGACATTGAGCTGGACAAGCTAGATATTGCTATTAAAGCCGGCGCCCATGCCGCCATGGATCTTTCTACCGGCGGTGATCTGCCTGCTATTCGCCGCGCTATATTGCAGCGCTCAACCATACCAATCGGTTCTGTGCCGATATATCAGGCAGGAGTGCAGGCACTGCAGCGCCACGACGCTGTTGTCAAGATGACTGCGAGCGAGCTATTCGACGCCGTCTATGACCACTGCCGCGACGGCATAGACTTCATCACTGTACACTGCGGAGTAACGCAGCGGGTTATTTCTTTGCTTAAGCAGCAGAAACGCATAACAGATGTTGTGTCGCGAGGAGGCGCTTTTCTTATGGGCTGGATGCTCTACCATCAGCGTGAAAACCCGCTGTATGAGCATTTTAATCGCCTGCTGGATATAGTTCGCGAATTCGATGTAACGCTAAGCTTAGGCGACGGATTACGTCCAGGATGCGGCGCCGACGCCACCGACCGCGCCCAGGTAGAAGAACTTATCACACTCGGCGAGTTAGTGCAGCGCTCGCGCGAAGCAGGCGTGCAGGTAATGGTTGAGGGACCGGGGCATGTTCCCCTAAACCAAATTGAAGCCAACATACTTATCCAGAAACGTCTGTGCCAGGAAGCCCCGTTTTATGTACTTGGACCTCTTGTGACGGACATTGCCGCCGGATATGACCATATCACATCAGCCATTGGCGGAGCCATCGCAGGAGCAGCCGGCGCGGATTTTTTGTGCTACGTTACTCCATCCGAGCATCTCTCACTGCCTAATCCGGATGATGTGAGGCAAGGCGTAATGGCCTCGCGCATCGCAGCTCATGCCGCAGATATCGCCAAAGGTGTAAGCGGGGCAGCTGAGCGCGATCGGCAGATGTCCCTAGCGCGCAAAAAACTGGATTGGGAAACACAGGCGTCGCTGGCGCTTGATCCGAATAAAGTGCGTCAAATACATGAACAGCATCGCACGTCAGGAGAGGCCTGTTCCATGTGCGGAAAGTTCTGCGCTATGCAGCTGGTATCGCAGCGTTTGGACATCGACACCCCAAAGTGCTGACAATGACAACACAATACGCGGACGACTACGCTGCCTTGTCGCTTACAGCGCTATACAGTTTCTCCAGAATTCTTACCATGGCTAACGTGTCAAGCCGACAGTAGTCCAACAATGCCGTACGGATTTCGGCAATTACATCAGGCGGCCGGTTATGCAAATCTGAATAAGCCGCCTGAGCGTCACTGCCATTATGAATTATATTTAAAGCACTATAGTCTAATTCAGGCTCGTCAGGGCATAAAGCAGGCAGCACTGCTTTAATGGAATAAGAGCCGCCCATTTCACGGCAATAATAAGCTCCCGATCGAAATGGCTCAGCCAAATCAACTATGCGGTCATGTATATTCATTAAGTGCCAAGCCAAATCCGGGAATAACTGCGCCAGAGCTTTTATGCGGCCTTTTTCAAAGCTCATGTTATAAGCTAGAAGGCACACATCCATTGGAATATCAGCGCATAACTGCTCGGCAAGCGCACGGCGGGGATCAAGTCCTTCTTTGCCTAAGAACTCTCTATGCGACGCCTTACCGCGCGGCAGCTCCTGCATATGCAGCGAATACTGAAATGGAATCGGCTCGTATGGCGACGCGTAATCCCACAACGGTATCGGTTGTTGGCACGTTTCAAAATCCAAATAATACAGAGGATACTTGATTTGAGATAGAAAGGCGCGGATAGCCTCTTTGTTGATATGCGGAGGCAGATTCTGCACTGCGGTTGCAACCTGACGGAATTGTTTTTCCGAGAGCTTAATACCGCTATTAAATACGTCTTGAAGCGTAACTGCGCCGGAGTTGAAAGCATCATCTTTTTTGCTGCCAAACATGCCCCAGCCAATTTGAAACACATTGCCGTGCGGCACTGTCCGAAGGCACCAACTTTTATAACCGCATTCATATGGGTTATCGCATCTACTGCCGATACTAACATCCGGTTCTTCACGCTGCTTTGCTGTTGATATTATCTCCCTAATATTTGCCGCGACGCCCTGCTGCATATCAAAGGCGTATTCAGTGCAGTCAGTTAATACAAACAGCTTTTGTATGTCTAATTCTCCCGCCCTGACATAATCGCGGTTTAATTGCATAATGTACGTTTTTTGTATACTCAATCCACAATTCGTTAATACATAGAGTTGATAAGCCATGTCTTCCAAATAAATAGGCTTGACCTTTTTGGGCTCATCGCATCCCGAATTAGCGGAGCTTTTGACCTCAATTAAATCATACCCGCCTTGCACGGCGCGCAGGATATCCGCGTTGCAATAGTTGCCATGATATGAGAATGAAGCCTCGGCGATAACGGATGCTCCGGCATCAAGTAAACGCTGTGTCTCAGTAGTCATTTTGGATTTGTCCTGCGAGAAAGGCACCTCTATAAACTGTCCGAAGTATCCTTTTGCTAAATCGCCTACAGCGCTGCCTTCATCCAGCCGCGATTTATCCAATACAGATGAATCAAACCGCTCCGGCATGTTCAGATCCATCCATAACATCTTGGGGCACTGTATACCCTGACAGTATCTTGATTTACTTAACATATGTTACTCGTCTTCTTTGATGCTGCATTATACCCCTTATTGACGCATTAACAATATAAGAAATCCTCCCTAAAGATGACAGGTATATAACAAATGTGCTATAGATAAACCGTATCACTGTGCGAGGAGATAATATGGACATCAAAATAGCATACGGTAAGCTTGCGTTACAAAAAGCAGATGCTTTAGTTATTGGAATTTATGAAAACGAACCGAACTTTTCTGCGCAGCTAACTGAGCTTGATGTGACTCTTGGCGGCGTAATCACAAGAGCGATTAAGGAAGGCAGGCTTAACGGAAAACTATCCGAATATGAGATCTTTCATACTCCAAAAGACATTCCGGCGGGGCTGCTTGCTGTGCTGGGGCTTGGCAAAAGGAACGGTCTCACACCGGACAAACTGCGCGGCGCATTCGGCGACATATGCAAAGTGATGCGCCAAAACAAAGCTGCCGTTATCGCCGCGGAGATCACAGATAATGCTATCTCTCTATCTGTGTCCGATACAGCTCAAGCAGCCGCAGAAGGCGCTTATCTTGGTCTTTATACATTCAGGCGCCACATTACTAAAAAAGCCGAACGTCCCGACGTAAAA
Source organism: Dehalococcoidia bacterium (assembly GCA_009779655.1). Lineage (GTDB taxonomy): Bacteria > Chloroflexota > Dehalococcoidia > Dehalococcoidales > UBA1222 > WRNG01. The sequence goes on along the minus strand of WRDV01000064.1, from coordinate 970 downwards.
AGCATTACGTTACTATTCGCCCCGCCTGACGTCGAAGCAGCCAAAGCAGGCGCTGACATAGGGCGCACCATGGCGGAGGCCGCCATATTGGCGCGCGACATGGCAAACGAGCCAAGCAATTTCATGTATCCGGCTGATATAGCCGCTATAGCGCAAGACATAGCCCAAACGCATAAGATGGAAATCACCGTACTTGATAAGGACGAGATGGCTGAACTTGGAATGAACGCCACTCTGTCTGTAGCGCAAGGCAGCGCTCAGCCGCCTAAGTTCATTATCATGGCATATAAGGGGAGAGCCTCCGATTCGACTGATTTGGCATTGGTAGGGAAAGGTCTCACATTTGATTCAGGAGGGATTTCCCTCAAACCATCAGACGGCATGGGAGATATGAAAGGCGACATGGCCGGCGCGGCATCGGTTATCGCCGCTATGTCAGCTATTGCCGGACTGAAACCAAAACTCAATGTAAGCGCCGTTGTGGCAGCAATAGAGAACATGCCCGGCAGTACAGCTTATAAACCGGGAGATGTGGTGCGCGCCATGAACGGTAAAACCATTGAGATCATCTCAACAGATGCCGAGGGCCGCCTTACATTAGCCGACGCTATCTCTTACGTAAATGCTAAATTGAAGGCCAGGTATATCGTGGATGTCGCCACTCTAACAGGGGCTTGCATAATAGCGCTGGGACATGCGGCTAGCGCTGTTCTCACGAACAACCAAGAACTGGCTGACAAGGTACTTGCGGCAGGCAGGAAAACCGGAGAACTAAGCTGGCAGATGCCCATGTTTGAAGAATACCGGGAGCAGAACAAAAGCGACGTGGCAGACATAAAAAATGCGGGCGGCAGGCCGGCAGGCACTATCACCGCCGGCATGTTCGTAGGCGAATTTGCTGAGAATACTCCCTGGGTTCATATGGACATAGCAGGAGTAGATCAGTCTAAAAGAGAGCATGGCTATATTG
>WRDV01000063.1 GCA_009779655.1 Dehalococcoidia bacterium | reverse complement strand
AACTGAATAAAAGGGGCTTTTTGTGGTACTTTTAGACGTTATATCATATACATTTCGGAAAGCATCTAAAGCTAACACTGTGACTTTTGTGCTTGTATAGGATAATTATTTGCGGAGTTTAGGGGTAATAATCTTCATTTCTGACATTTTCTCATCTAATGTATGTATATGTTATAATTACATATGAAAAAATTACTGTCAGGAAACGAATCCATTGCACTTGGTGCTTATCATGCCGGGTTATGCGTCGCAGCAGCCTATCCCGGAACGCCCAGTACGGAAATATTGGAGAACCTATCTCGATTTAAAGATATACATGCCGAATGGGCTCCCAACGAAAAGGTGGCCTTTGAGGTTGGGCTTGGAGCCTGTTACACAGGAGTGCGTGCCTTAGTCTTAATGAAACACGTTGGTTTAAACGTGGCGGCGGATCCGTTTATGGCAGCCGCTGTTACCGGGGTGTGCGGGGGGCTTGTGCTGGTCAGTGCCGATGACCCGGGTATACATTCATCGCAAAATGAACAGGATAACCGCAACCTCGCTAAATTCGCTAAGATTGCGCTGTTGGAGCCATCCGATAGCCAGGAAGCATATGATATTATGCCGCTGGCTTTTGATATCAGCGAGCGTTTTGATACGCCTGTTATGGTTAGGAGTACCACACGTATATCGCATGCTAAAACGATAGTTGACATAAACAGAGATAGATCGGCTGACTGCACCCAAGCTCTTTTCCGCAAAGATATGGCGAAATTCGTAACATTGCCTGTTAATGCGCGTCATCGTCAGCTGATAACGTTTGAAAGGCTCGATAAATTGGCGGAGTATTCTGAGACATGCTCGCTCAACCGTATTATACAAGGCGGCTCGGATATTGGCGTCATATCCAGTTGTGTCGCTTTCAACTATGCTCGTGAAGTATTGCCGCAGGCTTCATTTCTTAAATTAGGTATGAGCTATCCATTACCGCAGAATATGATCCGGCGCTTTGCTGCAAGTGTTAAGCGGCTGGTAGTTATTGAAGAGTTGGATCCGTTCATTGAAGAGCAAATTCGAGCTATGGGAATAGAGGTAGAAGGTAAGGCTTTTATTCCGGGTACCGGAGAATTAAACAGGGATATTATACGAAACGCTGCGAGAAAAGCCGGCTGGGGCGTCTTTGAAGAACAGGTGCCGGCACCTGATTTGCAGGAGCTGGTAAGCGCTCTTCCTAAACGCCCTCCGCTGTTATGTTCGGGCTGCCCTCATATAGGAGTGTTTTCTGTGCTAAACAGCCTTGGACTGCGGCGCAGAAGCGCTGAGCCCGGAAGGGCCGGTTTAATTATTACGGGCGATATCGGCTGCTATACGCTGGCGGCATATCCGCCGCTGAGCGCTATGGACACATGTGCCTGTATGGGTGCCGGTATTGGTCAGGCGCTGGGTATGGAGAAGGCGGGTATTAGCGATAAGCTGATTGCTGTTATAGGCGATTCAACATTCCTGCATTCCGGTATCACGGGGCTCATTAATGCTGTATACAATAAATCGCAAATGACCATCGCCATATTGGATAACCGCACGACGGCTATGACAGGGCATCAGCATCATCCCGGCACCGGTTTTACGGCGCAGGGTGAAGAGACTTATGCCGTAGATATTATATCGCTGGTCAAGAGCTGCGGCGTAACCAATGTTCATGAGGTGCCGGCGTTTGACATTCGCGCAATCCGCACAGCGCTGAAAGAAGCTATTGATAAGCCGGAGCTGGTGGTTCTGGTAATACGCGGCGACTGCATCGCTATATCGCGTAAGAAGGCTGCGGCGCTTGCGATTGATGCTCAAAAATGCGCCCGATGTGATATTTGCTTGGGGCTTGGTTGTTCTGCTCTGCAGAAAGCAGGAGACGAATTAGTGATTGACGCACAGATATGCAGCGGCTGTACCCTATGCCAACAGATTTGCCCCGGCAGGGCTATTGAGCCTGTGTTGTCCAAAGAAGGAGGCTCTTAATGCGAAGTATTAATGTTCTCATAACCGGAGTGGGCGGGCAAGGGGTGGTGCTGGCAAGCGATATTTTGGGCGATGTGGCGATTTCATGCGGATATGATGTTAAGAAGACAGATACGCTTGGCATGGCGCAGCGCGGCGGAAGCGTGATAACGCATATGCGAATCGGCGCAACTGTTGACTCCCAGATGATTGGTGCAAGGGAAGCAGATTTATTGCTTGGGTTTGAGAAACTGGAGGCGGCTCGCTGGAGCGCTTATCTTAAGCCTGAGGCCACTGTTATTGTAAGCGATCAGTGTATGCCGCCGTTATCGGTAAGTCTAGGGAGAGATGTCTATCCGAACGATGACAAGATTATGTGCATACTGAGCCACAGCGGGGCTAAGGTGACGTTCGTTGAAGGGCAGCGCATGGCGGCTGAGCTCGGTAACATCAAAGTACTTAATGTGTTAATGCTCGGCGTGGTGTCGGTGCTGATGCCGTTTGATAAAGATAGCTGGAAGAGTGTTATTGCCTGGCGCTTGCCATCTAAGGTAGTAGATATCAATCTGGAGGCGTTTGAGCGCGGGCGCGGCGTCTTAGTATTATAGACTTATCTGATGCAAGTATTTGTGTGAGTCCGGTACATTTTGAAAACACCGCGCTGTTTAAACTATTGCTTACGCGACAAAATATTGTGGTATTAGAGTAACAGCTACTTGCGGATCGTCTTAAGGTGACTGTTCAAAGTGCAATATGTGTAATTGAACTTGCGGTAGCTGAGCACGTGATTTGGGATAACAGATATGATTAAGATGACAAATATCGTTAAGCGTTTCGGCGCGCAAACGGTGCTTTCAGAGGTTTCTTTTGAGACGAAATACAAGGAGATTTTCGGGCTGCTTGGCCCATCAGGCGCCGGCAAGACGACTATTATTAATATCCTGACAAATCAGTTATCCCAAGACAGCGGAACCCATGCCATAGGCGTTACGCCTTTTGAGACGGGTCTTATGCTTGATGAGGATGGGTTGTACCCGCGGTTATCTTGTATAGAAAACTTAAATGTTTTTGCAGATATTTACGGAATGCCGCATAAAAAATCTTTAGAAGTCTTGAAAAGTGTTGGGCTTGAAGACGCGGTAAAAAAAGCGGTTAATACCCTATCAAGAGGGATGAGGCAGCGGCTTGCTTTGGCAAGAGCCATTTTACATGAACCTAAGCTGCTGTTTCTTGACGAGCCGACAAGCGGGCTTGATCCGGGTACGGCACGCGGAATACATAGGCTAATACTGAGTTTGCGTGATAAAGGGGCCACAATTTTTCTGACAACTCACAACATGGATGAGGCAGTAAAACTCTGTGATCGTGTCGCGCTGCTGCATAAAGGCAAAATAGTAGAGCACGGTGGTCCCGCGGATATTTGCATGCGGCATAATGCAATGAAAACAGTGCCTGATTTGGAGGCAGTCTTCATCAATATGACAGGGACGGCTTTACAATGAGAACTATAAAGGCCATTTTTATCAAACAGGCATGTGATACGTTAAAGAACTGGATGGTATTGATTCAGTTTATACTTTTTCCCATTATGGCACTAATAATGACTGTGCTAATAGCGAAGCCGGCTGATGATATCCCGAACAGCATGTTTGTCACGATGTTCGCAGCGATGTATGCCGGTATGACTCCGCTTGTGACGGTTGCTTCTGTTATCGCAGAGGATAAGGAGCACAAAAGCTTACGTTTTCTTGTGATAGCCGGAGTTAAACCGCAGGAGTACTTACTTGGCATCAGCGGTTTTGTTTTAACGGTCGGTTTGATTGTGGCAGTGCTGTTTGGTTTGATCGGCGGATTTGGCGGCGTGGAATTTGTGAAATTTGTGTTGGTGTTGACGCTTGGCTCTGTAGCATCAGCCATCCTAGGGGCAACTATTGGTGTTATTTCTAAAAATCAACAAGTGGCAACTGCCACAGTTACGCCTGTGTTTATGATTCTCGCATTCAGCCCGATGTTTGCGGAGTTCAATGAAACTATCAGCAAAATGACAAGCTTCCTATATACGCGGCAGGTGAGCATGCTTGTGAATGATTTTGATATGAGTCTCACCGAGCCTGTTTTGATAGTGCTGGCGAACATTGCCGTTGTATTTGTTTTGTTTGTTGTGGCGTATAGGAAAAAAGGGCTCAGGATTTAGTGCACTTAACATAAATAGGCGACTGTGAGCGTCATGCCACGTAAATGAGCTGTGCAGGTAGTTATCCGCGGCTTGGCTTGGCGATATTAACCAATATCGCCAAGCCAAGTTTTCTTTTATAGCAACTCTCCGTACTTTCGTACAAATATTCTCTTAAAGACTGTTACCAGTGCCATATACAGCACGATTATAAGCCCAAGCCATGCGAAGTATATCAGCGGCAGGGCGGTAAGTCCGATTGCCGCGCCGAATGATGTAAATGGTATGGCTGTTAATACCGCAATTCCGCTAAATGTCAGCAAGACAACCGGTAGCGCCGCGCGGCTTTGGATGAACGGCACTTTAGGCGTGCGTATCATGTGGATAACAAGAGTCTGACTCCACATTGATTCCACAAACCAGCCGGCCTGGAATAAGGCGATAAAGTACGCCAGCATCGCAGGATCAGTGATATCTTTGAACGCCACTCCGCCGCACATTGCAGGACAGATAACAAAGAACATCAGCAGGTAGGTTGTAATATCAAATACTGAGCTTGTAGGGCCAAACCACGCCATAAACTTGCCGATACTGGAAGCATCCCATTTGCGCGGAACAGCAAGGAACTCTTCGTCTACATTGTCCCAAGGAAGGGCGATGCATGATATGTCGTAGATTAAGTTGAGTAATAGCAGTTGGATTGGCAGCATCGGCAGAAATGGAATGAACGCGCTCGCTACAAGCACAGAGAACATATTTCCGAAATTGGAGCTTGCTGTCATCTTGATATACTTTATGATGTTAGCGTAAATCTTACGCCCTTCAATAACTCCGTTTTTTAACACCATTAAGTCTTTTTCTGTCAGAATCATCTTTGCGGACTCTTTAGCGATGTCAACTGCTGTATCAACGGAGATACCTACATCTGCGGCTCGCATAGCGGCGGCATCGTTAATGCCGTCTCCCATATAGCCTACTGTATGGCCATTTTCACGGAGAGTGGTCACAATCAAAGCTTTTTGATTTGGTGATAATTTGGCGAATATATTTGTTTCCTCAACGGCCAGCTTTAGCTGTGCGCGGTCCATATTTTCTATATCCGCACCGAGCAATATTTTGTCTGCCGAAAGGCCGACTTGCTTGCATACGCTTTTCGTTACCGCATCATTATCACCGGTGAGTACTTTTACCCCGACGCCGTATTCATGCAGAGATGCGACTGCGTCCATAGCGCTGTCTTTCGGCGGATCAAGAAATGCGAGATAACCAATCAACACCATGCCGCTTTCGTCTGCAACAGAAAACGTTTTATTTTGTGATGGGTTAGTCTTTTGCGCTATGCCTAAAACGCGCAACCCGTCAGTGTTATAATTTTTGCAGGTATCCAGAATTTCACGACGGAGTTCATCCGTCATAGGCTCTACATTACCTTTGTATTCGGCGAATGAGGAAATGGACAGCATTTCCTCAATAGCGCCCTTGGTAATCATTTGGATTTTGCCGTTCTTATCCGATACGATGACGCTCATGCGCCGCCGGCTGAAATCAAACGGGATTTCATCTACCTTTACATAAGCGTTCTCATTCTCAATGACTTTTTCTTCGCGCGCCCTCTGAATAATAGAAACATCCATGAGGTTCTTGAGGCCTGTTTGGTAATGGCTGTTGAGAAAAGCATGGCGCAGTACTCTTGTGTCGCTGTTTCCGTGTATGTCAAGGTGGTATTCTAAGATGATCTTGTCTTGCGTCAATGTACCTGTCTTGTCAGTACAAAGTATGTCCATCGCGCCGAAGTTTTGTATGGCATTGATTTCTTTTACAATAACTTTCTTTTTAGACATTGATGTCGCGCCCTTGGCAAGGTTTGCGGACACAATCATAGGGAGCATTTCAGGCGTGAGCCCAACCGCGACGGATAGCGCAAAGAGGAATGCCTGAAGCCAGTCGCCTTTTGTGAAGCCGTTGACGAATAGCACAACAGGAACCATGACAAGCATAAATCGTATAAGTAGCCATGAAATGGAGTTCACGCCTTTTTCAAAGCTTGTCGGCGGCGTTTTCTTCTGCAGCTGTCCCACTATTTCGCCGAACACTGAATCGTCTCCTACAGCTAGTACGAGCGCCATTGCCGAGCCGGAAATCACGGTACTGCCCATGAAGGCGAGGTT
>WRDV01000062.1 GCA_009779655.1 Dehalococcoidia bacterium | reverse complement strand
CAAGAGGAAGAACAGTTTAATGCAGAGATGGGTATTTTTATTACAGGGCAGGAACAAGTGCAGCGTTTGCACAGAGAGTATATGAATGATAATACGCCCACAGACGTGTTATCTTTTGCTATGCGCGAGAAAGTTGAAGGCTCTCCGGAGTTTCCATTTCCTTCAGAGGAAGCTGAGCATCTGGGTGAGGTGATTATCTCATACCCGCAGGCTGAGATACAGGCGACGGAGCACGGACACTCTGTACGCCATGAGGTGCTCGTGCTCTTAATACACGGCGCACTGCATTTGCTTGGGTATGATCATGATGAGCCGTTGCGTACGCAGAATATGCAGGCGCGCGAACAGACGATATTGAAATTGGTAGAGGATATGGCGCATTGAGAGTATTAGGGATATCTGGCAGCCCGCGCTATAACAGCAATACAGAAATACTGCTTGAGCAAGTGCTAAAGGGTGCAGAAAGCCATGGGGCTGATACAGACACACTGCGTGTGTGCGGCCTCAATATCGAGCCGTGCGCGCATTGTGACATTTGCGGACGTGACGGCTTGTGTCATCTTAATGATGACATGCAGGCGGTGTTTAAGGCAATTGAGCAGGCTGACGGCATCGTGCTGGCGGCGCCATTGCATTTTATGGGTATTCCTTCGCAAATGAAAGCGCTGATTGACCGGGCGCAGCCGATGTGGTGCAGAAAATATCTACTGAAGCGTCTTCCACTTGATGATAAACGTAAACGGCTCGCTTTTTTTGTGTCTGTTGGCGGACGAACCGGAGAGCAGATGTTTGATGCAGCGGAGGTTACGGTGAAAGCTTTTTTTGCTTGTTTGGACATCAAATACACCGGGAAGCTGGTGTTTTCTGGAATAGAGAAATGTGCTCAGGTTCGAAGTGATACAACTGCTTTACTGGAGTCTTTTAACGCAGGACAGAATCTGGCGCAAAGCATTAAAACAGCATGAGCGGTTAGATGACTTTGCCTGCTTTGCGCGCTTGCGCATCCAAACATACGCCTAAGGCCAATCCGAGCCCTAGACCTGCTGATATGCCGATGGCAGGATTGCTGAAAGTTGCCCCCAGCGCCGCGCCGATACCGATGCCGAGAACCAGCCATATTCCTGTATTTTGCCCGTCGCTTATGAGCCCGTGTGCCTTTTTCAGATGAGACAGCATGGTGTTCATATTGCCGAGATAATTGCGCTTCTTCTCTTTAGTTATTTGACTGACATCGATAGATAGTTCTTGTAGAATGCTGCTCATGCGAGCTTGATATTCACGGCATTGCGGGCAATCAACGGAAAACTGATCTACTCGCCGTGCAATTTTAGCGAAACGCTCCAAAAAAAAGTCACGTGCATCCGCTCCCAGCTGCGCTTTAAACTTATCAATGCCGATTTCTAAATTGCGATACCATTCAGTTTGCTCTGACATTTCTTCTGCTCCTAGCGGGCGTTAGGCGTGATTCACAGCTCAGCTCTTCGCTGTTGCCAGCCAGTGGACTGCTCATAGGCATGCGCTATACGTAAGATAGTTTCCTCGGCGAATGATTTGGCGATAATCTGGAGCCCGACCGGCAGCCCGTCGACAAAACCTGCCGGGATCGAGATGGCGGGTATTCCTGCGATGTTGACAGGCATGGTACATACGTCTGAGAGGTACAATGTCATCAGGTCATCCATTTTCTCGCCTATTTTAAATGGCACTGTGGGAGATGTTGGGGTGATTAGCGCGTCATATTTATCGAAAGCATTATCAAATTCTTGTCTGATTACAGTGCGCACTTTTTGTGCTTTCAGGTAGTATGCGTCATAATATCCTGCGCTTAGGGCATATGTACCTAACATAATGCGTCGTTTTACCTCTGGTCCAAAACCAAACTGCCTCGTTTTTTCCAAGGTTTCCCACATACTAACAGCTCCATTGTAGGAGAATCCATATCTTACGCCATCAAATCGCGCCAGATTGGCTGAGGCTTCGGATGGAGCAATGATGTAATATACGGCGAGCGCGCATGGCGTGCTGGGAAGGCTGACATCCCAGTCGATGTGCGCCCCCAACTCTTCCAGTTTGGTAATAGCGGCTCTGATAACGGAGGCAGCTTCTGGCTGCATGCCGTCCACGAAATATTCGCGCGGTATGCCAAGCTTCATTCCTTTGATACTTTTGCCTAACACTTTGGTATAATCCGGCACTTCGCATGGCACCGAGGTGGGATCATGTTTATCATGCCCTGAGATAGCGTTCAATACTATGGCGGCATCCTCAACGTCCTGAGTCATGGGACCGATTTGGTCTAGAGATGAGGCGAAAGCAATTGCCCCATAGCGGCTGACGCGTCCATAAGTCGGCTTGAGTCCGGTGATGGAGCAAAATCCTGCTGGTTGGCGTATGCTGCCGCCGGTATCAGTACCGAGGGCATATATACTCTCTCCTGCGGCAACAGCCGCCGCCGCTCCGCCGGAAGAGCCTCCCGGCACGCGCCCCAGATCCCATGGGTTATATGTGGGATAAAAGGCGGAGTTTTCGGTGGAAGAGCCCATGGCGAACTCATCCATGTTAGCTTTGCCTACCAATACCATGCCTTCGGCGTAAAGTTTCTCGATGACGGTAGCATTATAGGGCGGCACGAAATTCTCCAGCATTTTTGAAGAACAGGTAGTACGTATACCTTTGGTGCATAGGAGATCTTTCATCACGGCCGGTATTCCCGTGAGCGGGCGGCAGTCTCCATCAGCAATTCGTTTGTCGGCATGCGTTGCAGCAAGCAACGCATGCTCTTCAGTAACGGTCATGAGTGCGCGCACCTTGGGCTCAACTGCTTGTATGCGTGCAAGTGCGGCCTTGGTCAATTCAACAGATGAGATCTGTTTTGATTTAAGAAGGTTATGCGCTTCATGGATGGGTAATTGTTTGGGATTTATCAAAGCATACTCCTCCTTTATTCCAGCACCGCATGGATGCGGAAGAACTCACCGTCGCGATGAGGTGCGTTAGCCAGCACATCAGAAGGCGGTAAAGACCGGGTTACCTGATCTTCTCTCATTACATTGCATAAAGAATTTGGTTGAGCGGTTGGAGGAACATTTACGGTGTCCACTTTATTTAAGATATCAAAGTTTTCCAGAATGTTGGAAAGCTGGGTGCCAAAAAGGGCGATGTCTTCTTCTGCCATTCCCAGTTTAGCAAGCGCTGCGATATGCAGAACCTCTTCACGATCTAGTTTCATAATTTACCTACTCCAATCTCATGATTATAACGTGAAGAGTAATACCGGGGCAAGAGATAATTATTATGCCGGCTCCGCCATAATGTTAGTCATGTAGCGAGTCCCCGGCTAACCGGCACTAAAACGTGTTGTTCCGGCAGGAGCGCTCCTGCCGGAACAACACGGGGCTACCTTATGGGATAGTATGGATGAGCTAGAGTTTTATTTTGCTTTAGGATCGTCTAACTGTTGCAGTATTACGATTGCAGGATATCCCGGCCAGAGTTCGCCTGATGCGACGGTCAACGGTTTTGAGGGGTCAAAACCTGCTTCCGTAGATTTGATAAAACTGCTGAGCTTACCAAATGCAATTTGTTTGGTTTCGCCTTTTAAATCATGATTATATGATTTGCATTTGGCTTCATCAATCCAGCGGTATGTTAGCGATGGAGATGTATTGAATACTCTAGCCATCGTACGGAATGAAGTTTTGCCTAATATGTGCAGAACGACACACATGGCTTTTTTGATAGTGACGCGCTCATTAGTCCTGCCGTCGCCATCGGTAAAATGGCATCCGCAATCTTTGCAGTAATGGCGCTGTTTGCCGTTGGCTCTCCCGCTTTTTGTAACACGATCTGAATTGCATTTTTTACATCTTGGCATATTAATGGTTCCTTCCTGTATTTTTTGCTTAAATGGCATTTTGTTTATCCTTGGACTCCCGTTTGGAAGCAAACAGGGCGTTTGGTAGCTCCGAGCAGAAAGCCAACGGCGCTAAATTGGTCTAGAAATCGACTAAAGCCATAAGGCTGCGCGTATTCTCGGCGAAAAGGAATACTATACCTAGAGTTAATATTTCTGCTGCAACAGGCCTGAGTGCTAAACTTATTAATAAAGCACATACTGTTAAGTCTCAAAGCAACAGTAGTGTGAAAATAGTCTTTCCGATTCTTCGACTTATTAGCAAGTTTTTTGTTCAAATATGGCGCCCTCCTTATCATATTTACCCATGTATTTAGTAGTATAAACAATCGGGTAACACGAATGTCAATATATATTCGTGACGGAGTTGAAGAAATTTTATGAGATAATGTGCGTAGATATTTTTATATAGGCGCAACATCATTTGTGTAGCGCAAATGATCAGCTTGAAAAAGCTGAAGATATTCAGTAAAATAATTACAATCTCAAACAGTTGGGAGGGCGGAAATTTATGACTAGCGCTAAATTGTTTTCCATAAACGAATTTGCTAAGCTCACGCGCACGACTAATCACACGCTACGATACTATGACAACATCGGCTTACTGCCTCCTGTGACACGCGGAGGGAATAACTACCGCTATTACCGTAGCGGTCAGATAGCTATAATTAACCTGATTCGCACATTTCAAACGCTTGGAATGACATTGGATGATATTACAAAGTTGAAAATCCATCGAACTCCTGAGCTGATGGATGAGCTCCTTACAACTCAAATCGAAAAAGTCGATGAGAAAATCGATGAATGGGTTCATGCCAAGAAACTCTTATGTACACTTAAAAGCTCGATCCATTCGGCATTGACTGTTGATGAAGAGGAAATCACGGTGAAATTTATGCCGGCAGAAGCGATTATACTTGGAGATGTTAACGATTACAGCCGAGGGAAAAATGATTATGACGCACTGTTTAAGTTTTATAAGGTTATGGGAGAGAGATATATAAACTTGAGTATGGATTACCCCGTATGGGGCTTTTTTGCGGGAGATAGAATTAAGCGCCGAGACTGGAACTGGCCGGACCGATACTACTTCTATAATCCTGAGGGGCATGATAGAAGGCCCGCCGCGCTTTATGCTATCGGTTATATGCGCGGCGGGTATGGCAAAGCCGGTGAGTTATATGAACGGATGATTGATTACATAGATAAAAATGGTTTTGAAATATGTGGTGATGCTTATGAAGAGTATCCTCTCAATGAGATTTGTATTCCGAATGAGAATAGTTTTCTGATTCGGGTAATGATTACTGTCAAACAAAGAGAAGGCAACGCAAAAAAATAGATGGCAAAGTTATGGCATGATTCAGCTTGTGCGAGCGCCTGCTTCCCTACACTTTATGCGCGCAAGCCGAGAGGATTTTCATGCGCCAAATCAATATTCGCGCAGCACAAACTCAACTGTAGGCTCACAGTGCGAATTCCTAGACGGTGTGCATATCCCTATTATGGGTGTTATAATAAGGATCATCTTTGTTTGAGGTGAATTCCGATAGAAGTTATTCCTGCTATAGATATTCGCGGCGGTAAATGTGTGCGATTATACCAAGGCGATTTCAGTATGGAAACGGTCTTCTCAGACGATCCGTTAGAAGTGGCGCTGAGATGGCAGTCTATGGGCGCAACGCGACTGCACATAGTTGATCTTGATGGTGCCGCAACTGGCGATGTCGGCAACTTAGATATTATTCGGCGCCTTGCTGCAACGTTGTTTGTGCCTGTTCAGGTCGGAGGCGGCATACGTACTGTGGAAACAATTGAGAGATATATCAAGATGGGCGTAGATCGCGTAATACTTGGCACCACGGCGGTGGGCCGGCCTGAAATAGTGCAAGAAGCTTGTCGTAAGTTTTGCCAGGCCATTGTTGTCTCCATTGACGCGAGAGGCGGCTTCGTGGCTACCCACGGCTGGCAAAAAACGACAGAACTGTCTGTGGTGAGTTTTGCTCGCTCAATGATGGATTTAGGAGTGCGTCGTTTTGTTTATACTGATATTGGACGTGATGGAACTCTCACTGAGCCTAATTTTTCCTCTCTTTTTGAATTGATAGACGCGACGAAGTTTCCGGTTATTGCTTCAGGCGGCGTGTCTTCGATCATTCACATCAAACTTTTGAAGAAGTTAGGGGCGGAGGGGGCGATCGTCGGGCGCGCTATTTATACCGGTGATATTAACCTGACACAGGCGCTTGCGGTCGCTGAAAACTAAAGTGGCGCCTCATATGGAGCGCATGGGATATATGCTGATGGAGAGAATTATGATTAATGTAAAATGGGATGATAAAGGGTTAGTGCCTGCTATAATACAAGACGCCGAATCGAATGATGTGCTAATGCTGGGTTATATGAATGCTGAGTCGCTCAGGCGGACTCTGGAAAGTGGTCATGCATGGTTTTGGAGCCGTAGCCGTCAGGAGTTGTGGCATAAAGGTGGCACATCAGGCAATTTTCT
>WRDV01000061.1 GCA_009779655.1 Dehalococcoidia bacterium | reverse complement strand
TGCCGAAGCAATCCGGTAATCTTTTCTTCTGTCACCTCTTCATTTTTCCATTTGTTCAGTAATTCCTTGCTGTACACTGTTCTTGTTAGCTGCATGTTAGCCTCCTCTAATAAGCGTAACAGCTATATGCATTTGTGTCAATTATTGTTCGTTGTAGTATTAGTAGGTCAAGATTATTACCTTAAGCTTCTAGATGAAATAGGAGAAGAGGGCATTTTGAATGGGTTGGAAGTGGGAATTAGTTATGCGCGATGTAATAGGAAAGAGTTATGGAAATCAATGTTTGCATATTCTTCCCAAAAAGAAAATTATAAATACATACTTGAATACTCGAAGAAAAAAAGGAAACAGCCTAAATACTAGACTTTACTTATAAAGTATGCTATTACTATATTAGTTCAATAATTCTGGAGATCGGGAATAAATGAGTTATTGAATTGGGGAGATTGTTATAGAGGGCTCGTTTCACCACGAGCCCTCTATTTTATTACATAAACCTCGGTGTCTTTGATTTCAAGAACGCGGGCACTTTACTAGATTTTATCTTTACATTAGGCGTAAACAGTAGCTTGTCAGCACCTTCAGATCTATAAGTTGCAGTTAGAGCTCCCATTCTATGTACTATCTTATCAGGAGGCGTTCCGCCTCTCTCATAAATTGTTTCTCTGGGTGTACGTTTACGCTTTAGAGCATCAGCGGGCGCATATCGCGAGTATATGGTACTCCACTCAGTACCTCTAATAGGCGGTACTTTTATAATCCAGATAAAGCCCTGTTTCCATGCTACAGTGCCTTTTGGATATTTCCTTTTCTTATCATTGTCCTCACTATTTTGCATTTTAGGTAGGAGACATGTTAGGTATTATACCGTATCAGCCTGTGCGAGGTACAATTAAGAAAGAGCATAGAGGTCAAGGCAAATGTGTACGCCAGTGTTGAATATACATAGTTTTACATGTCCAGTGAAGTATTACTCTGGCACTAAACAGTTAGAATAGTGCCTTTTATCATATATCTATCTAATTATTCAATTCCTAAGTAATAGTTATATTGACGCTAATAATTATTCGCATACTTCCTGCGCTTGAGTGTTCTTCATAAAAACTGTCAGAAGAATGGCTGCAACTAACGATAACCCGGCTCCAAATACGAATGGAACCGCAGAGCCGAATGAAGTCCACAATACACCGGCAATAACGCTTGCCGGAAGCAGCGCAATCCCTGCCACAGTTGATTGCAGTCCAAGCATTGTCCCTTTGAGCTCAAGCGGTGAGACTTCAGCAACAAACGCTCTTTCGACTCCTGTAATCATTGCGGTATACGCGCCGTATATTACGAATACGGCGACCATAACCCATTGACTGTTTGCAAAGGCAAACCCGAGATAACATACGGAAAACAATAAATATCCCGGTACCAAGAGCTTCTTTCTTCCTATGCGGTCGGATAATTTACCGAATGGAAAAGACAACCCTGAGGCAGTGAGATTATAGATGAAATAAAGCAGGATAACGTTTATAGTGTCAAACCCGGTGGATTTTGCTTTGAGCAGGATAAAGGTGTTGGATGAGTTTCCGAGGGTGAATAGGAATACTACTAACAAATATAAGCGTAGTTGACCGTTAACTTTGTGGATGTTTTTCCAAAAGGGCTCCATCGTTTTTGCAGGGCGAGGCTGATTCTTTTGCTTGATAAAGAAAAACATACTCAGACCTATAACGGCCGGAATTATTGAAATGGCGAACACTTTCCTATAATCAAAATCGGTGCTCATTCCGCGCAACAGGAAATAAGTGATGAGAATACCTATCGCCGCGCCGGACATATCTAGCGCCTTATGCAGTCCGAATGCTTTTCCTAAGCTCCCTTTGTCGGCGCTCTCGCTGACCAGTACGTCACGCGGCGCTGTACGTATGCCTTTGCCGGCTCGGTCAATCACGCGAGCCCCCAGCACTCCGCCCCATGTGACGGCGAATATTAGTGCCAGCTTATATATAATTCCTGTTGCATAGCCTAAAAAGGCGATAGATTTCTTTTTCTGAAAGCGGTCGGTTATATATCCGCTGAATACCTTAAGCAGGCTGGCGGCGCTCTCGGCGATGCCCTCAATTACGCCAACAAGTGCTGGCGTAGCGCCGAAAGAGACTGTGAGGTACAGCGGTATAAGCGGGTAAATCATCTCTGTGCTGAGATCTGTAAAAAAACTGACGAACCCTAGAAGTATTACATTACGTAGCGAAAATAACTTTTTCATTTAAAACGCTGCTACTTAAGATTTTTTCACATCAATTTGGCACAACTCCAGCTTGCCGCATGCTCCAAGTTTATCTCCAACGATGATGATGGCACCTATCACTCCAGGGATGCTTTGCGCCGTATCAAGCCCGCGTTGAATATCATCTGCTGAACATACAGCGTTGCCGACAGCGCTTGCGGCGGCATCGGCTAATGCGGCAGATTGTGATACGACGACGCTGGCATCAGTTTTGCCAAAGCTAATCGATGGCCCCACTGTTGCGGATGAAGTGCATATGCCAAGCGGCATGTCTTGTGGTTCTAGGCGCAGACCTACTCTGCCTGATAGAGGCGAGCTTCCAGCATAGATATCGACGATACGCTCGCGCCCTGAGCGCACATAGTCATCGCCACCATTCTCAATGATTACCTCTGATGATAGAGCTGAGAGTTTTTCTCCCATAAGCTCTGATATGGCTCCAGCTACCGCTGCCATCGGGCCTACGCTTGCGCTTTTGGCCGCATACGCCATGCGTTTTACAATAAGCGGTGCGGCAGCTTCAACCTCAAGCGGTTCAAATGACGCAGCGAAGAACGGATGTGCTTGTATGTAGTTCTCAATATCGGCGCGTAATAGCCGCAGATATTCAGATGCCACAACTGATAGATCGGTACACGTGTGTATATACAGGTCGCTTTCCTTGAAGCGCGTGTTATAGCAAGCCAGTCCCCCATCATTTACCCATGTTCGGTAATGGCGCGACTGGTACATAGTACGTTCTCTAAAAGTGGAATTCCATGGCGCGCGGAGGACAAGCTTTTATACATAGTCCGCATGCCACGCATCGGTTATTGTCAAAACTTACCAAGCGTGTTTGTGGCTCAACTATAAAAGAGCGTGACGGACATACGCTGACGCAGGCGCCGCAACCGGTGCAGCGCTCGTCATTGCGCAAAACAGAGCGCGACAGCGACTCAATCTTCACCCCGGCTGAGGTGATGTATTCAATGCCTGCGTCATATTTATCCTGCTCGCCGGAAAGCTCTAAGACGACATAACCTTCTTGGTTTGGAATGATAGAAGCTTTCAGTATGTTGAAACTAAGGTCATAGTTCTTGATTAGATTATTTATAACGGGCTGCTCTACAATACGAGGCGGAAAATGCAATACCAACTTATGCGATATTTTCATAGCGTCACCTCTAGCTGCGCTCATTTAATACTTTTGATACGATGCTGTCGCCTATGCTTGGCAAGGGCTTTACTGGCTGTGTCAGCAGGAACTTGCCTTGCTGCAACCATTCCTTTAAGGTAACAGCAATTTCGGCTGCGCGCGAGTAACTCGAAAGCGATGCAGTGGCTACATCCTTGCCATTTAGTTTGAAGCTGCCGCTTTTCAGATCGGCATAGCTTACCTCTGCCAGAACTTCAGGTTCGCGCTGCGGGAAAGTGCTGGAGTAATCTACAACCGGTGCCAGTATGTCAGAATCGCTGACAAGAGTGTAGTTAAGTATTTCATCGCTCAGGATAGGAATAGGCACGCCAATACCGACGGCTAAGGTAGCGCCGTATCCTAGCATGCTGACACCGCGTAACCATCGAGGACACATCTGTTTTAAATCGCCGATAACAGCAAGTGTGCTAGCGCCGCGCTTGGGCACGCCGTTGTCGCTTCGCGTTACTTCAGGGTTGTGTTGGGTGCCGTTCCATACCACATAACCTATTCCGCCGCCTAAAAATATGCGCGTGCCGATGCCGATAGTTTTGAGGTAAGGATCATTCAAAAGCGGCGAAAGCTGTCCTGCAGAGCAATAGTTGGCATTGGCAAAACGCGGCTTCAAAATACCCATGTAGGTGTATAACATCTTCTCTGAAGAGTTAACCGCTACGTTATAATTCTGGTATGCATTACGCGGATTAAACAATACCGCCTCATTTAAGTCGTTGATGTTGATTAGTGTGTCGAGATTCTTGCGTGGGTAGCAATCTGTACCATAGGCTGATGCCACTAAGCGAACATCTCTACCGGCGACTAGCTCCTCAATTACATGTCCGCCTCCGTAGTTAAACTCTCCCGGGCGCACACGATTGCGCGGGTCATCATCCGGCAAGGCGTTGGCTCCGATTAACAGATCTGCAGCGGCATATCCGGTGTAGGCTTGTACATCGTTAAGAGTGGCCTTGCCGCCGCCAAGCTTGATGCGCGGCTTGGCATGCCCCAAATTAAAGTAAGCGCCGGACGAGCACATTGGACCGAAAGTGCCTGTGGTAACAACGTCTACCTCGCGCGCGGCACAAGACATTCCTTTATCGCGGGCTATACCGATAATTTCTTCAGCAGTGGCGATTACGGCTTTGCCCTGCTTGATTTTCTCGTTGATTTCCTCGATTGTTTTAGCCATATTTGAGCTCCAAGCTAACGCCTACGCCGGCACTAATGATGGCTTTATGGTAGTCTGCTTGCCGCACTCTTGTCAAACACCAACAAGCTTGCGCTTTGGCGCGCATCTGGTGCCGCAAGAGTTTTGTTTTAATTCTATTGGTTTGCTACAATCAGCTATTACCAACAAGGAGGAACGGATATGAAAACCATCGGTAATATTATCTGGTTTATCTTCGGCGGTTTAGCGATGGCATTTGGATGGTTAATTATTGGCGCGCTTTGGTGCGTCAGCATTATTGGCATTCCTATCGGTCTGCAAGCTTTTAAAATCGCGAGGCTCGCACTGTTTCCTTTTGGGAAGAAAGTTATCTATGGGCGCGGCGCCGGTAATCTAATACTCAATATGCTATGGCTTATATTCGGCGGTATCTGCCTTGCAGTTGGCTCATTTATAGTCGGATGTCTATACTGTATCACTATTATTGGCATTCCATTCGGAAAGCAGCATTTCAAGCTGGCCAAGCTCGCGCTTATGCCATTTGGCGCAAGCATTTCATCATAGCAGCATTGTCGTTTGACAAAAATACCTGATAAGGATTGTCTAAAATGCTTCTTAGTCCGCTGTCTGCTGATGAGATATCTAACGCATTGCGGACGCAGTGCATGGGCAACAATGTCATATATTGCCAGGTTATGTCCTCAACAATGGACGTAGCACAAAAAAATATTTCGACAGCGCCTCATGGCACAGTTGTATTATGTGAGAAGCAGGAGCGCGGACAAGGACGATTGTCCAGACAGTGGGTTTCTCCTATAGGAGGAGTCTACCTTTCTGTTATTCTGCATCCTCCTATGCAAGTGCTGTCTCAGCTAACAATATTGGCTTCATTGGCTACAGCTGATGCCATACATGAAACATGCGGACTTGATGCTTGCTTCAAATGGCCCAATGATGTGATGCTGCACAATAAAAAGGTGAGCGGTATTATTGCGCGTAGCGGGCAGGATGAGCATGGTAAATTATGGGCTGTTGTTGGCATCGGCATAAATGCTAATATGATGGCGTCAGAACAGCCTGCGGAAATTGTTGATACTGCTGTCAGTTTATCCCAAATTACGGGCTGTGAAGTATTGCGTCACAAGTTAATTATAAGCCTGCTGCAGAATTTCGAGCGACGCTACAATGCGCTGATAGATGGCGGGCTATTGTGGCATGAGTGGAAACAGAGATTAGTGACACTGGGTGAACGTGTCACAGTGAAAAGCGGCGCTGTCGTATATGAAGGATTAGCTGAGGCAATCAACGCAGACGGAGCACTTTTGCTGCGTGAGCAAAGCGGGGAACTTATTGTAATTCCCGCCGGGGATGTTACATTGAAAACTAGGCATTGTGGACACGATGTATATCAATAATAAAGCGAGGGACATTTTGTGTCATTCAAGATTATTGGCATTATTGCGGCGATTTTTACAACGGCTTCCTTTGTGCCGCAGGCTGTTCGCACAATTAGAACGAAAGATACTTCAGGAATCTCGCTCGCTATGTATATCCTGTTCACAACGGGCGTTTTACTCTGGCTATTATACGGGATTTACATATCGGAGATTGCTATCATACTAGCCAACAGCGTCACGTTTGTACTTGCGTCCGTCATATTGGCTTACACAATAAGGAATAACGCAAAGCGTAACCAGTAGAAACAGAACGCATTATATGGGCCTGTTGAATAATGGTCTAAAAAAGTGGCTTTCCAATGAAATATCGACTGCGATAGTTGGAACAACAGCAAAAAAGCTCTGTTGCAACCTCGAAAACCATAGA
>WRDV01000060.1 GCA_009779655.1 Dehalococcoidia bacterium | reverse complement strand
TCGTGGTAGCATCGGAGGAAGATGCGCTTATACTAGAACTCAACTTAATAAAAAAATTCCAGCCGCATTTCAATATCCAACTAAAAGACGATAAAGGCTTTCCATATCTAAAAATAGATTTGAACGAAAACTGGCCGCGCGTGCGGATAGTACGTAACATCTCCTCCGATGGAGCGCACTATTTCGGCCCATTCGCTAATCAACACTCCATCAAGCGTGCGCTTGACGTAGTCAAATCACTGTTTCCTTTCCGTAGCTGTGACCTAAAACTCGGCGCGCAAATACGCCGTCCATGCCTAGAATACGACATGCGTCATTGTGTCGCGCCATGTGCCGGCAAGATCATACAAACTGAGTACATTGAAATAATCCATAATCTGATTTTATTCCTCGAAGGACGTCAGAAACATTTAGAAAAAAACCTGCATAAACAGATGCTTGCGGCAGCTGAAATGCAGCAATATGAGCGCGCTGCGTGGATACGCGACCAAATTAAAGCTGTGCAAAAGATTATCACTTGGCAGAAGATGGCAATCAAAGTAACAGGTAATAAGGATGTGATTGCTTTCGCTACCGACAAAGATCAAGCTGCCGTACAAGTGTTTTTTGTGCGCGATAGCAAACTTATCGGGCGAGATATATTCACTCTGACAGGCATAGCTAATGAGCCGCCTCAGCAAATCATGACTCATTTTCTGCAGCAATACTATTCAACTACAACGAGCATCCCGCCGCTTATACTGTTGCAGCACCCGGTAAATGATCAACCTATTATACAAAAGTGGCTGACTTCACGCCGCGGCGGAATTGTAAACTTACGCGTACCTAAACAAGGCGCCGCATATGACCTATTGCGTACTGTAGAAGAGAACGCTGTAAAAGGTATCGAACAATTACGCATAAAAAATCTCGCGCAGCCATCGACGTTAGAAGCTGCGTTGACTGAGTTAAAGAATAAACTAAACCTGCCGGCAATACCCGCACGTATTGAAGGATATGATGTTTCAAACATACAAGGACAGCTGGCTGTAGGCAGTATGGTAGTATTTGAAAATGGATTGCCCGCTCCTTCGCGCTACCGCAGATTTCGCATACGGACAGTTGAGCAAGCCAACGATTTCGCCATGCTGGAGGAAGTGCTGCTCCGCCGTTTCTCACATATTGATAATAGCTTGCGCGGCAGCGGCTGGCCATGCCCTGATCTTATTTTGATTGATGGCGGCAAGGGGCAGCTTTCATCAGCGCATAACGCACTAAAACATAGTGGCAATGATGGTATTTTCATACTGGGACTAGCCAAAGAACATGAGGAAATCTTCTTGCCGGAACAGTCCAAACCCATCAACCTGCCGGTTAATTCTCCCGGGCTCCAATTGCTGCAACAAGTACGCGATGAAGCTCACCGATTCGCCATCGGATACCACAGGAATATTCGCAAACACAAAACCCTAAATTCCGCTTTGGATGATGTGCCTGGTATAGGCCTCAAGCGCAGACAAGCTCTGCTCAGACATTTCGGCACTTTTAACAGAGTTAAGCAGGCCGGCATTGAAGAGCTCATGCAAGTGCGCGGCATCACCGATGTTATTGCCAAAAGTATTAAGGAAATACTCGGCTAACCGCGGCTATACGCTACACAGGAAAGAAGAAATTAATAGCTGTTGCCACCCCGTGTTCTTCAACTGTATTAGTAATATAATCCGAAACCTGCTTCAATTCGTCACAGGCATTCCCCATAGCCACCGACACGCCGGCAGTCTCAAGCAGTGATATGTCGTTTAATCCGTCTCCTATAGCAATTACCTCAGCTAATGGACAACCGCAGTCGCTCATCAGCTCGTTAAGCGCAATACCTTTGCTTGCTTGCGGATGCAATATGTTTATGAAATCTATATCAGGAAAAGCCGGCGCATGCGCAATGGAATATCGGAAGCGCTCGCCAAAGTGGTCTTTGAATTGTTTTATCTGCATCGCTTCCTCATCATTATGCACTATGATCTCAGCTTTAAGAATCCCTTTATTGCCAACAATATCATCAAAATTAACCTTAGTTGTCTCCATATGAAAAAAGTCGCGATAGATAGTGTCCGGCCAGCCGGTACATTCACAGAAACAAAGATCACTACTGAGGTGTTCTGACCAATTCGGCCCAAACGGATGATCCAAAGAAAAAGAAGCTTTGCTCGCGTGCAGCCTCAAATGAACATTATTCTGTCGGCTATACTCTACAGCTTCGCACACAAGCACATTTTCAATCGTATACGCGAACTTTCTGTATCCGCTAAATGGGTTGGCCGTGAACGCCCCATCATAGAAAATATGGTCCGTTGCTGTTAAATATAGTTCTTCGATGATCGGCACAGTGGACTGCACAACGCGTCCGGTACACAGTACCACGCGAACACCTGAGTACGCCATCCGCATTACAGCCAGTTTGTCTTCATCGGAGATGAGCCCATTTTTACCAACTAACGTACCATCAATATCAATAGCAATAACTTTGTACTTCAACATAGCCCCCTAAATTACTTATCAAATCACCTCAGCATTATATCCACTGATGTCTAATGACGCAAAACAAGACTGCAGCATGAGTAAATATGCTACCACTTAAATACGCACTACTTTAACCGCGCCGAACAAGCCGAGAAACGATACCGAAAGCTATCATCTGCCTTTGTGCTGGTTTTTAATAGCGTTTGTAATATCTTGTAGCAAGTCGCCGTAATACGGCACCTTAGGCATCTCCCGCTTGATATCCGCTAAGTTGTAATGAATATTCTCCAATCGCTTATCAATGCTTTTGAGAAGCGCCAATATTTCTCGATTGTCTGCTTCCGCCATATTATTTACTCCTTCAATCAATTCTCTGAAAACATTGTAACTCATAATCACATTTTTTTGTAAGCTTGGCTTTTCTTTAAAGCGCCTTTTTAGTAAAATAGCGGCAAGCATGAAAGAAACACTAACCCCTATTCGCGCCCAGTACTTAAATATCAAAAAGCAACATCCCGGTGCCATTGTACTCTTCCGCCTGGGAGACTTTTATGAAACCTTTGATGAAGACGCTCGCATTACCTCGCGTGTGCTGGGCTTAGTGCTCACTTCGCGTAGCATGGGCAAGAGTATCCAAGTGCCCATGGCAGGCATACCGCATCATGCGCTGGACGATTATCTTGGAAAACTAATCCGCGCCGGATATCGCGTGTCAATTTGCGAGCAGCTAACAAAACCTGGAGCCGCAAAAGGCCTAGTAGAACGCGATGTTATCCGCGTGGTAACGCCCGGCACTATTATTGAGCCGGGGTTGTTACAAGCTAAATCCAATAATTATCTGGCATGTGTAGCACTGGGTAATAAGCAAGCCGGGCTGGCATATATAGACATCACCACATCGGAATTTGCTTGCACACAAATACCTATTGAAGAACTGCGCATTGAACTGGAACGACTTGCTCCTGCCGAGATAGTAATACCTGAAGAAACAACGCTACCAGAATTAGAACTAAGCCCCTCGCTAAACCGCATTGAGCCGCGCTGGTTCGATTTAGACATAGCACAAAATGCTTTGCTGGAGCATTTCAACTCCTCCACATTGGAAGGCTACGGATGTGCAAAACTGCCTCATGCCATACGCGCGGCAGGCGCAGCCCTGCACTACATAGAGACTACTCATAAACAAGCTCTGACGCTATTGACACGGTTATCCACCTATTCCACTACTGCTTTCATGTCCATTGATGGCATATCACGCGATAACTTGGAGATATTCAAAGGTTTGGCTTCAGGCACTGTGCAAGATTCTCTGCTTGCTGTGCTTGATGAATGCAAAACTGCTATGGGCGGACGGCTGCTGCGCCGCTGGCTAAGTCAGCCGCTACTGCAACTGCACGCGCTGCATTGCCGCCAAGAAGCAGTTACGTATTTCTTTAGCGATTCTCTGCTACGACGAGAGATAACGACGTTATTGGAGAAAGTATCTGATATTGAGCGATTGATAAACCGCATTCACAACGAAACTGTACTTCCGCGAGAGCTTGTAGCTCTGCGCCATAGTCTAGACATAGTGCCTCTTATGCTGCGCCTAATCCCGTCTGACGCAGCATGGTTAACAAAAGGACTGGAACAACAACCTGATATTGCTCTGCTTATCGCCAATGCTATAGAAGATAATCCCGCCTCTGCCCTTGGTGCAGGCGACGTTATCAGGTGCGGATTCTCCGCCGAAATTGACGACCTCAAGATCGCATCACACGACGCGCGCCAGTATCTTGCCAGACTAGAGCGGCATGAGCGCGAGAGAACCGGGATTAAAAATCTTAAGATCGGCTTCAACAACATATTTGGCTACTATATTGAAGTGTCGCAATCCAACATAGCCCAAGTGCCGCCGGAATATATTCGTAAGCAGACCACGGCCGGCGGCGAGCGCTACTACACATCAGAACTAAAAGAATACGAATCCCGTATTTTTCACGCGCGCGAACGCTTAGAAGAGCTGGAAACAGTATTATTCCGGCAGATATGCCGCCAAATTGCCGTGTCATCAGAAGCGCTGCTGGCGCTGGCAAACGCGCTTGCGGAGCTTGACGTGTTCGCATCACTTGCTGAGACGGCATTGCGCTATGGATATGTACGCCCGGACCTAGTAAATGACCCTATACTGGACATCACAGACGGACGGCATCCGGTTGTAGAGCGCGCGCTTCCAACCGGACAGTATGTTTCCAATGACATTCGCTTGTCAGCGCAAGAAACACAAATCATCATTCTTACCGGGCCAAATATGGCCGGCAAGTCCACGTATCTTAAGCAGACGGCCATCATCGCGCTTATGGCTCAGATAGGAAGCTATGTTCCGGCGAAGAAAGCTGTCATAGGGCTGATAGACCGTATATTCACGCGCATCGGAGCACGCGATGACTTATCATCAGGCAAATCAACTTTTATGGTAGAGATGGTAGAAACAGCGAATATTCTCCATAACGCCACGCCGCGCTCTCTGCTAGTACTGGATGAAATCGGACGCGGCACAAGCACTTACGATGGGTTATCTATTGCCCAAGCAGCGGTGGAGTACATACATAACGCCATCGCAGGCGCGCGCACCATATTTGCAACGCATTACCATGAGCTAGTAGCGCTCTCAGCATATCTGCCTCGCGTGCGTAATTTCAACGTGGCCGTAGCTGAAGAACATGGCGAAGTGGTCTTTATGCACAAAATTGTGCCGGGCGGAGTAGATAAAAGCTATGGTATTTACGTGGCGCAACTGGCGGGACTGCCAAGCTCAGTTGTTAAAAGAGCCAGCGACATCCTTACTGATCTGGAAAACCTCAGCGGCAAAAGGCAATTGCCAGCGCCTGCATCAGGAAAACTACCGAACACGGCTCCCCAGTTGTCTTTCTTCGCACCTCAAGCAAATCTGGTACGCGAACTAAAATCGATTAATATCGACACGCTTTCACCGCTTGAGGCTATCACGAAGCTGTACGACTTGCGTAAGAAAGCGGACGATACAACGCCGTTTGAGCTTTAGTGCTTATCAGTCAAGAACATAACAGAACCCACTAATATAATTTACCAACAAAAGCTGAGCACATTACTGACCCCAACCTTTGTTGGTAAATTATATTAGTGCCGTCTCAAGCGACGCATATCTACTTATTTTGCAGCGTTAATGACACTCATGGCATAATCGTCAGCCGCTCTATATGTGCTAACGTGTTTGTCTTTGGCCAGTGCTACTATTTTAAGCGTGGTATCGTAAATTTGATCTACTTTAGCATTGATTACATTAACGTCGTAATTACCGTCGGGAATCTCCATACCGCAGTTAATCACGCCGCCGGCATTAATAATATAATCCGGCAAATAAAGAATATCCATATCACTTAGCGCATCTCCGGTTGCCGCATCCAAAAGGACATTGTTCGCCGCGCCGGCAACAAGTTTACACTTTAAGCTCCCCACGTTATTCACATTTAACACCGCGCCAAGCGCGCAAGGCGAGAATATATCGCATTCCGTTGTTAATATTTCATCTGCCGTAACGGCAGTCGCGCCGAATTCTTTTACAACTCTTTCTACTGCGGCCGGGTTAATATCATAGACCTTCATATTAACCCCATCTTTATGCATGCGTTCGCATAGTAAATAGCCCACGCTTCCAAGGCCTTGTACAGCAACTGTTTTGCCTTGAAGAGAATCCGAACCGAGCTTAATGCTTGCACCCGCTTTCATGCCCATATAGACACCGCGCGCCGTAAACGGAGAAGGATTGCCGCTAACAGCAGGCGTGCCTGACACAAACCTCGTAACTTCGTTGATATAGGCAATATCCGTAGCGTTTGTATTAACATCTTCCGCTGTATAATACTGCCCGCCAAACGCATCTATAAACTTGCCATACGCACGGAAAAAATCTCCGGATTTAAGTTGTTTAGGATCACCGATAATAACGGCTTT
>WRDV01000059.1 GCA_009779655.1 Dehalococcoidia bacterium | reverse complement strand
TGATAGGCCGAGAAGAAAGGTAATCTTTGTTTTCACTGCAATCACTTCTCTCATCTCTCTTTGAGCGATACGATATTCAGAATAGTCTGCTTTTCTCTCTGATTTAAGTCTCAGGTATTCGGCTTTCTCCATAATGCTTGCCGCTGTGCAAATTAGATGCATTGCGCTGTGGTTGAAGGGATTAGCTTAATATCATGTCCACACTATCTAACTTTGTAACCGGTACTATTTTAGGGGGCAAGGACAGAAAAAGTGTTGACATCCAGACCATCTGCTTGCTAAAAAAAACAAACTGGAGTAGTCTATTAGACACTTCTGTTGTTTCACAATTAAGTAATATTTGGTTATAGAATGGATTTCTTGCACAACCAACTAAAAAGGGTTGATAGAAGTTCGGTGTATAGTTTAGTTATGCAAGGGTTCTAATAAACAAGAAAACTGTGGAGGCGCCTAAATGAGCATGGTCACAATTCCCTGCCCGAAATGCAATGTTGATGGCATGATGTCGCTATTGGACATGCACTACGAAGGGCCTTATCGCTGCTGGAAATGCCACGAGAACTTCCTACTGATTATGGAAAACAACGAGGTTAAAAGCTGCACTCCTATGACGCAGGAAGAGTTTGACCACCAGCGCGAGCTTAAGAAGCAACGCGACCGCATGAAAGACACTTTGGGCTAATAAGCTTGCGCAAGATAAGCTTTATTCTGCCGCGTTACAGCCCATGTCAACTATAAAACTCGTGTCTTCTGCAGATTTTTTCCAAGTCTGCAGATATCGGATTTTCAGCGCATGCAGAGCTGCCTTGTATTCCGGAGTATACATATTATCCAAAGTCATGATGCCGGCATCTTCGCTATTGTCCAGATAATACGCGCGCCGTACACCTCTTTCCGAGAAGCCGTATTTTGCATAGAGCGCCTGCGCTGCCAAATTAGATAAGCGTACTTCCAGCGTCATTAGTATAGCTTTAAGCTCCATTGACAGCCCGATACCGCATATCAGCAGCAATTCTCCCACGCCAAGCAGCCGGTAATCCGGATGCACCGCTAAGTTAATTATGTGCATCTCGCTTGCCATATACCACAGCCCTATGAAACCAAGCACCTTTTGAGATTTCCTGCCGGAGATATCTTCCGGAGGCGCGATATCTTTGTCATATGCCACGAGATAATAGGCCATTGGATTGACGAACTCAGTCTCATAATTAGTTGGAGGTACCATTGTAGGGAAACAGTTAAGGTCTATACCGCGCACCTGGGCAATATCATCCCAAAGCATACGACGTACGCATATACTCATGGCTGCAATACCGGTTCATGAGATGACAGACAACAACGCTCATACTCTGAATAAAGACACCCGCAATACTGCTGACAGTAGAGCTCAAAAGGCTTGGTGATGCGTCTGCTATCGGAGTAATACTTGCGCAGATCGGCATAAAGGAACCGTGCGCCGTTTTGCGTAGCAGCCTGTTCCCCGGCGGCTTTGGCAATATCGTGCTTCTGATGCGGACTGATAAACAAGCTGGACGTAAAATAATCAATCCCCATCACAGCCGCCTGATAAGCAACGCGACTCAATCGCAAATCGAAGCAAACGGAGCAACGCTCTGTTTCATACCCAACTACACGGCGGAAATACTCATGGAAGTCGTATCCTTCCAATACAACAAGCTGAAAGTCCATACCGAGAGCGAGCTTGCGCATAGCCTCTAAGCGTAGATGGTGTTCTGTAAAAGGATGGATATTAGGATTAAACCACAACCCTATCACATCATAACCCAAAGCGCGCCAGTACTCCATGGAATAAGCCGTACAATGGGCGCAACATGTATGAATTAGCAGCTTATTTGCAGCAGCCATAGCACATCAGAATAAACCGGGCTGATTATTCTTATCTCGGTTATATGGGACGCCTAAGTGTTTGTAAGCCATAGGTGTTACCACGCGCCCGCGGGGTGTGCGCTCAAGGAATCCGAGCTGCAGAAGATACGGCTCATATACATCCATAATTGTATCCGCTTCCTCGCTGATAGATGCCGCAATCGTCTCAAGCCCCACCGGACCTCCGCCAAACTTCTCAATTATACTGCGCAAAAGACGGTGGTCTATCTCGTCAAGCCCAATAGCATCCACCTCAAGCCGCCCAAGCGCGGCAAGGGATATGTCGCATGTAATAACACCATCCGCTTTCACTTGAGCGTAATCACGCACGCGCTTTAGTAAACGATTTGCAACGCGCGGCGTACCGCGCGCACGGCAAGCAATTTCATGTAAACCGCTGCCATCCGCATGCACTCCCAACAGCTGCGCAGAACGCTTAACAATAGCTTCCATAGCCGGTATGTCATAAAAATCCATACGGAATACTGAGCCAAAGCGATCACGCAGCGGCGCGCTAAGCTGGGCAAAGCGTGTTGTAGCCCCGATAAGCGTAAAAGCTGGCAGTTTCAAACGCAAGCTCTTGGCAGTCGGGCCCTTGCCAATAACTATATCTAACGCGCGTTCTTCCATAGCGGGATAGAGAACTTCTTCCACTTGCCGCCCTAAGCGGTGAATTTCATCAATAAACAGAATGTCATGCGCATGCAGTCCGGTCAGTATAGCCGCCAAATCACCGCTGCGCTCAATGGCAGGGCCTGATGTAATACGGATACTAACGCCCATTTCGGCAGCAATAATATTGGATAACGTAGTTTTGCCTAATCCGGGAGGCCCATAAAGCAATACGTGATCAAGCGATTCGCCGCGCGCCCTAGCCGCCGTGATAGCAATACCAAGGTTATCTTTAATCTTTGACTGCCCTATGAATTCCTCAAGGCTTTTAGGGCGTAAATTAGAGTCTAGCGAAACATCCTCAGCCAGCGGTTTGCCAGAAATAATGCGTGCTATGTTCGTACTCCTCACGCTTATTATAGCAACAGGACTTAAGCTTGACTACACTAAGCAGAATTGATTTTATACATTCCCTAAATAAACATATTTAAGGCTTTTCTGTGCAACTGCGGCCAACTCTTTCATAGTATCAATTGGTGTAGGGCTGCAATCGGTCATTTTATTGCACGGAAAGAAGCGCGAAATATGAAACGCTATTTCGGGCGAGATGCCTGCAAGCCACTCCGCTAATGACTGCATATCTTCTACACCGTCATTCTGCCATGGCACAATTAGAGAGGTAATCTCAACATGGCATAAGGCGGCGCTACATTCAACTGTATTCTTAACGGCAGCCAAATCTCCGCTGAGTTTTCCGTACCGCTCCGAACTGAAGGCCTTTACATCAATATTCATTGCATCTACGTGCGCAAGTATGACTTTCAGAGGCTCCGGGTTTATCATACCATTTGTGATCAAAATAACCTTTAATCCTGCTTCACGAAAAAGCAGTGCGGTCTCTAAAACGTATTCAATGCTAATTAGCGGTTCGTTATAGGTAAACGCTATACCTAAGTTGCCACCCATGACTTTGGCTACTCGTAACAGTTCCTCGGGAGAAACGTACTTTGTCTCAGGCTTACCTTGCGATATTGAGTGGTTTTGGCAATATGCACATTTCATATTGCAACCATAGTTTCCTGCGGACAAAATCATACTGCCGGGATAAAATCTTCGGAGCGGTTTCTTTTCTATCGGATCAAGGTTAAGGCTTGTGATTTGTCCGTAGCTTTCAGCAATCAATGTCCCGTTATCATTCATACGCGCGCCGCAAAGTCCGATGCCGCCGGCAGGTATACGGCAACTGTGAGGACAAAGGCCGCAAACCACAAAACCACCGCTATCTTTTTTGTAAAACAGGGCCTCTTTCATTTATGCCGCCTCAAATCTCTCAAAACTGCACGGGCTCACTTACCGTCTATTTCAGACTTCTTAAGAGCGACTTAAGCTTGCTCATGCCCTGTATGTTAGCCATAACCCCGGCGAGGGCGTTCAGTCCTGAACGCCCTCGCCGGTCCATTTACGCAGCTTGATAACTACAATACATCCGCAACAAAAGGCTCGTCTTGCTCTTCTTGTGCGTCATCCTCCGGAAGATCCGAGATAAAAAACGGTAATGATTTCTCTCTCTTGGATTGCTCTTTCTGCGCAGCTGCGGCATGCGCCTCTTTCTCAGCTTCTAAACAAGCATTGCAGCGCGCCGGTATCAGCTTACCGATAATTACATTCTCTTTTAATCCAACCAAGCGGTCAACCTTACCAAAAATAGCAGCTTCAGTAAGCACGCGGGTAGTTTCCTGGAATGATGCCGCCGCCAGCCAGCTTTCTGTTGAGAGAGAAGCACGAGTAATACCCATCAGTACTGTTTGTGCCGTGGCAGGCTCACCGCCTTCTACCAATACCTTGGCATTATCTTCCTCAAAGCGATAACGGTCAACCAACTCGCGCGGTATAAAATCAGTATCGCCGGTAGATTCAATACGCACCTTAGACATCATTTGCCGCGCAATCACCTCAATATGCTTATCGTTGATATGCACGCCCTGTGAGCAATACACTTTCTGCACCTCGTCAACCAAATAGCGCTGCACGGCATCCTTGCCAAGCACCAACAGAATATCCTGAGGATTGATAGAGCCATCCGTCAGCTGCTGTCCTGTTTTCACCAAATCACCGGTCACGACACGGATGCGCGTCGCCGCGGGGACAACATACTTACGTTCGTCTAATTCTTCATAGCGAATAACAAGTCTATCGCTTTCAACCTGAACTTCACCGGACATACGAGCTACAAGCACATCAGATGTGATGTCAATAACACTCTTCTTATCAGCTTTAGGAGAAGCTAATAACGCGCCGACTTCCACTTTGGCGCCATCCTTAACCTTAACATGCCAGCCTTTAGGCAGAGGATACTCATCACGGAATATCTCTGAGCTGGAAATATTAATCCAACGCCCATCTTCAGTTTCGATAACATCAGCAACGCCGTCAATTTCCGAGATAATGGCCTGCGCCTTAGGCACACGGGCTTCAAATAACTCTTCCACGCGAGGCAAACCCGATGTTATATCCAAGCCTACTACGCCGCCTGTATGGAATGTGCGTAACGTGAGCTGAGTACCGGGCTCGCCGATACTCTGCGCGGCCACAATACCCACAGCGGTGTGCATATCTATTGTGCGCCCGCGTGAGAGGTCGCGTCCATAGCACTTCTGGCACACGCCCTGACGCGACTGGCAAGACATCGGAGAACGTACATGCGCCCTCTTAATACCCGCTTCCATGATTTTAGCAGCTTTAATCTCGTCAATTTCCTCATCGCGACCCACGATAATCTCACCGCTACGATGATCGGCAATAGGGCTGGCAGCTAGACGCCCTATAATACGATTGCTAAATGCCGGCAGCATACCCTTCTCAGCCGGCTCATCAATCCATATGCCTATGGTATCGCCGCAGTCCGCCTCTCGCACGATAACGTCTTGAGTAACATCAACCAAACGGCGAGTCAGGTAACCTGACCCTGACGTACGTAGAGCTGTATCGGCCAAACCCTTACGTGCGCCATGCGTGGAAATAAAGTATTCCAACGTGGACAAGCCTTCGCGCAGCGATGATTTAATGGGGAAGTCTATAATCTTACCCGACGGGTTAGTCATCAAGCCGCGCATGCCGGCCATCTGAGTAATCTGTGAAATATTACCCTTTGCGCCGGATGTAGCCATCATATAAACCGAACCGCTATGGTTCATGGACGCGCTGATAGATTGTTTAATGCGGTCAGTAGTCTGCATCCAAACATCTACAATACCCTTGTAGCGCTCGTCATCCGTGATAAGACCGTCTGAATACTGACTATCAAGCAGTTTGGTCTGCTCGTCAGCTTTCTCCAACAGTTTAGACTTATCGTTCGGCACTTCCACATCGCCCATGGAAATACTAATGCCGGACCGCATGGCATATTTAAAACCTATATTCTTCAGCCCGTCCAGCATTTCTGCCATAGCTTCATCAGAAGCTAAAATTTTATAACTGCGGGAGATAATATCCTTGAGGGTAGCCTTATCAATATTCTTGTTTATGAAACCCAGCTTATCAGGCAGAATGTCATTGAATATAATACGTCCGACGGTAGTGCGGATGCGCTCACCCGTATAATCGCGCACATTCACCTCGGCGCACAGTTCCGCCTCGCCTATCTCATAAGCCAGCTTAGCTTCCTCAAAACTACCGAAGTTCATGTTCTCGCCCTTGCTGCCGGCGCGAATATTTGTCAGGTAATAGCAGCCGAACACCATATCCAATGTCGGCGCAACAACCGGGTCTCCGCAGGATGGCAGCAGCATATTGCGAATAGAAAGCATCATCTCGCGAGCTTCCCTGATGGAAGCTTTAGACAGCGGCACATGAACAGCCATCTGATCACCGTCAAAATCGGCGTTGAAAGCAGTACATACCAAAGGATGGATTTGGATAGCCGAACCGTCAATCAGCACCGGTTCAAAAGCCTGAATGGAGAGACGATGCAGCGTTGGAGCACGATTTAG
>WRDV01000058.1 GCA_009779655.1 Dehalococcoidia bacterium | reverse complement strand
TTATTCTTCTTGTGAATTACAATCGCCCTGCGTAAATCATTTGATACCGGTAATGCCATTCGTAATCACCTCCTAGTGATTACAGCCTACATGATAGTCTATGATAAGTCAATATGCTATACTTAAAATCTGGGAGTTTTGGGTAATGCAATTTTGGTAGCGAAAGCATGTACGGCGCGAGACTGTTTTCGCCTGTTTTCGACATTTCCTAAATATATCAAAACACTGACCGTTAAAAGCGTTGCCGCAACTATTAATAATGCGCAGGAAGTTTCAATTAGTACAGCTATTCCGAAATTCAAAATGAGTATTCCGTTGAGATGAACAATATTCTGCAGGCAATAGGAATGAGCGATCTTTTCCATTCCTCACACGCAAATCTCGCCCGTCTCGGCTTATCGCCTTACGACAATCTATATTGTAAGCAAGGTTTCTCATAAAGCACGCAGCTGACAAGCGCGGCGCAAAAGCCAGTGCAGCTACGGTAGTTGTTGTCGGCCCAGCATCGGCACAAGACCCGCCGCCAAAAACTGTGCTCTTAGATCGTCCGCTTGTCTATGATGATTCTGGTAAGTTAGCTTACCGGCACGCGTTAAAATTTGACACACTGCAGCGTGTGGTGTTATATTTCCGATTAAGAGTGCCAAATGTTAGATATTGAGTTTTGTAAACAGCATTACTATTACCGCTATTACTATACTGACGCCGCCGAGCGCTCGGGGGATAAGGCTTTGCCATAACAGACACATAGAATGTTTCAGTTTTTTAACAATCCTCCCAGAGCGGGAGGATTTCTTATTTTACGGCAAATCATGGAAAATAAAAAAAAACGCGAGGAGACAACAACTTATGATTATCATGCATAAAGGCGCTACCCAAGAAGAAATCGACAATGTCATCGCCGAGGTAAAAAAACTGGGCTTTAGAGCTGATGTCTCGCGAGGCGAGTCCATCACCATTATTGGCATAGTGGGCGACGAACGCCATATTCCATTCCACCAGCTTTCTATTCTTCCGGGGGTAAAAGAAACCCGCATGATCGAGACGCCTTATAAATTAATAAGCCGTGAGTATAACGCAGAACACGACACCAACCGCATAATCCGCATAGGCGATGTGGCCATAGGAGACGACAAGCCGACCTACATAGCAGGGCCATGCGCCATTGAAAGCAAATCGCAGATGTTCCGCATTGCTGAAGAAGTCAAAAGAGCCGGCGCTCATATCCTGCGCGGCGGCATTTTTAAGCCGCGCAGTTCAGCGCACTCATTTCAAGGACTCGGCGCGCAAGGCGATGACGAGGCGCGCGAGGCTCTTACATGGCTGCGTGATGCAGGTCGTAAATTTGAAATGCCTACCATCACCGAAATCAGAGGTGAAACAAAGGTTGAGCTTATCGCCGAATATGTAGACATACTGCAAATCGGCGCGCGCAACATGTATGATCAGGATTTGCTCGGCATAGTGGCACGCCAAGGCAAGCCGGTATTATACAAGCGGCATTTCGGCGCGAGCGTAGAGGAATTCTTATCATTCTCGGAATATCTCGCCGTGGAAGGGAATAAAGACATCATTCTTTGCGAGCGCGGAGTGCTGCCCATAGGCAAAGGCAAAAGCTTCACGCGCTACACACTTGATTTGGCGGCTGTGCCATCAATACAAGAAGAAACTTACCTGCCTGTGGTTGTCGATCCAAGCCATGCTACAGGGCGGCGCGACCTGGTATACTCAATGAGCTGCTCCGCCATGGCGGCCGGCGCAAGCGGACTGGCTATTGAGGTGCACTATAACCCTGCAGAATCATGGGTAGATGCGGCGCAAGCAATCACCGCTGATGAGCTCAAAAATATCATCGATACCTGCAATCATATCCATACTATTGCCGCAGAAAACAAAAGGAAAGCCTTTAAGAAGTCGGGAAGGTAAACACCGTGCAGACATTGAGAGTTGCGCTGGGAACTAAAAGCTATCGTATTGTAGTGGGCGCCGGAGCTATGCACCATTTGGCAGCGTACTTGCGCCGCGCCAAGGTGAGCAGTCGCATAATACTCATCACCAATCCCATCGTCCTTGAGCTTTACGGCTTAAATCTTAAGGAAACTCTGAATCAGTCAGGCTTTGACGTGGCTGTGTTGTCTGTGCCTGACGGCGAGGAATTTAAATCCTTAGAAAGCGCGGGGAAGCTTCATGCTGATATGAGCGAGGCGCTTGCCGACCGCAATACAACTGTACTGGCACTAGGCGGAGGCGTCATCGGCGATCTTGCCGGCTTCGTCGCCGCGACTTATATGCGCGGCATTCCGCTGATACATATTCCAACCACATTACTGGCACAAGTGGATTCCTCAATTGGCGGCAAGACCGCTGTCAACCATCATAAACTCAAAAACAACATAGGCGTCTTTTATCAGCCGCGCGCCGTATTTAGCGATATATCAGCTCTTAAGACTCTTCCGGACTGCCATATATCCAACGGCCTTGCCGAGATTATCAAAAGCGCTGTAATAGGAGACCGCACGCTGTTTGGTTTGCTCATGCGCCACATGTCTAGGCTAAAAGAGGGCGACGAGCGTCTTTTAGAGTCCGCCATACTGCACGCCGCCGCGGTCAAAGCGCGCATCGTCAGCCGCGACGAACATGATACGGGGATACGCAACACGCTTAACTTCGGGCATACAATCGGGCACGCCATTGAATCTGTCTCCTCCTTCAAAGTATCGCACGGTAACGCCGTAGCTATTGGGATGGCGTCGGCAGGACGCATTGCTGCACATATGAGATTGTTATCAGCGCACGATTTGAAATGTCTCACCAGCGTCATCACCGACGCGGGATTGCCAACATCAATACCGGATATAAACCCGCAAGATGTGCTTGCGGCCATAAAACACGATAAGAAAGCTGTTAACGGTATGGTAAAATTCATTCTGCCGGTACGTATCGGAAAGGTAGTCATAACAAACAACGTCACGCAAGATATGATCTCTAAGGTATTAACGGAATAATAATAATGAACACCCCGCGTATTTGCGCCGTAATCGTAAGCCCTGACGCCGAGGCAATACGTCAGGCGGAGCCGCTTGCAGATTTGTTTGAGCTACGGCTTGATCTGCTGGGAAACACGTGGGAATCCGTCGCGACAAACATACGCAAGCCATGGATTGCCACCAACCGTCTGAAAAGCGAGGGAGGCGCATGGGAAGGAAGCGAGGAAGCACGCCGCAATGAACTGCTGAAAGCCATAAAAATGGGGGCTGATATTGTGGATATTGAGCTCGCAACTCCGGATCTAGACCAAATCGTACCGCAAATTAAACGAGGCGCGCGATGCCTCATCTCATATCACGATATGAAGGATGCCCCGCCTTACTCTAAACTGCAAAGAATAGTTGAGGAAGAACTCGCTGCGGGAGCAGACATATGCAAATTAGTTACTACAGCACATGACGCAGATGATAATTTTAACGTGCTAAAACTAATAAAAGAATTCTGCAAAACGCAAATAAGCGCTTTCGCTATGGGGCCGCACGGCCAGTTAAGCCGCATATTGTCTCCGTTGTTCGGCGGCAGTTTCACTTATGCGGCATTAAGCGAAGGTAATGAGTCTGCCAGCGGTCAATTGAGCGTAGCGCAAATTCACCATATATACGAGTTGATGCGGCCATGATAAACGCGCGCACCAAGCTATGCGGCATCATCGGAAATCCGGTGCGCCATACAGTCTCACCTGCCATGCATAACGCAGCCATAGCGCATCTTAAGATTAACTACGCCTATATGGCATTCGAGGTATCCGGTGCAAGCATAGAGACAGCTTTATCCGGAGTGCGAGCGCTTGGCATTACCGGACTAAACGTCACAATACCGCATAAGGTTTCCGTGTTGCCGCTGCTTGACGAGCTGGACCCGCTTGCGCAAAACATAGGGGCTGTCAATACCATAGTCAACCAAAACGGCAAATTGAAAGGCTACAATACCGACGCTTCCGGATTCGCTGAAGCGCTACGCATAATAGGGTTTAACGCCAAAGACAAACTTGTTGTGCTGCTTGGCGCGGGCGGAACCGCCCGCGCCATAGGATTCGCCCTTGCGCAGCAAGGAGCGTATATCAGTTTGCTCTGCCGCTCATCCGGCTTAGAACAGGCCAAATTGCTGGCGCAAAATCTGGATCATATCGCTCAACATACGATAACAACGCTTGAGCTAAATGATGCTAACCTAAGAAAAGAATTATCTCACGCCAAATTGTTAGTCAACGCCACCAGCGCGGGCATGGCACCAAACGACACTGAAACACCCTGCCCGGCGGAGCTGCTAGAGCCCGGGATGGCAGTGTTTGATGTAGTATATACTCCGCTCAATACGCGCCTGCTTAAAGAAGCGCACGCTAAAAGCTGCCTTACCGTCAGCGGGCTTGATATGCTAATCCATCAGGGAGCGCAAGCTTTCAAGCTGTGGACCGGGCAAGACGCTCCCATAGATGTCATGCGCCGCGCAGCCATAGCAGAGCTTAAGCTTTGTAGTGCAAAGGAAACTACAGTTAAGCCTGCCGCACCCAAAACCGCCGTTGCTCTCATAGGTTTCATGGGAGCCGGTAAATCATCGGTAGGTCGCGCGCTAGCCCGCAAGATGGGCAAAGCATTCGTTGATATAGACCGGCGCGTTGAGAAAAGCGCCGGGAAAAGTATCTCCCGTATTTTTTCGGAAAACGGCGAGTCAGCGTTCCGAGCGATAGAGAAAGAAATTACCCGCACGGTCTCAAGCAGCGGTAAAAAGGTCATCGCCTGCGGGGGCGGCGTAGTACTTGACGCCGAGAACATAACTCATTTAAAAAGGTATGCTGTGGTAATATACATTAAAAGTGACCCTAGCATTATTATGAAACGCTTAGCCATATCGCGTAGCCGCAGACCTTTACTGGCACAGGAAAACTGGGTAAGCCACATAAACACTTTAATGTCGGCGCGCGAACCGCTTTACGCCAAGGCCGCCGACATTACTATTGAGAACGGCGATGCGGACATTGATTCAGCAATTGCGTTAATTATGCAGAAATTAGGTAGATATGAAAGTTTCAATTTCTAAATCCCTAGCGCACGGCATACTGGATGCGCCGGCGTCAAAGAGTTACACCATCCGCGCCATGATGTGCGCAGCGCTCTCACCGGGGCAGAGTTACATTCGCCGCGCTCTCACATCAGACGACACTCTGGCGTCAACCGACGTTTTACAAGCTGTCGGAATAAATATCTTCAGGAATGAGTTCGGCTGGCGTATAAGCGGCGGCAATCTCAAGAGGCCCGAAGCAGAGCTTTTTTGCCGCAATTCCGCAGCTACATTACGCTTCATGGCCGCAATGGCGGCATTGGTGCCGGGCACAATACGGCTAGTACCGGGCGAGGGACTTGCGAAACGGCCTATATCGCCGCTTCTTGACGCGCTAATGCAGCTTGGCGTCAAATGCCGCTTAGACGGCCCAATAGTGCTGATTGAAGGCAACGGCTTTCCGGGAGGAGACGTGTCCATGCCGGGAGATATCAGTTCACAGTTTATATCAGCCCTGCTCATAGCAGGACCGTTATCACACAAAGGCATAAACATTAAGCTGACCACGCCGCTCGCATCAAAAGCATATATCAGCATGACCATAGATTGTTTAAAAAAATTCGGCGTGCGCGTAAGCGCATCCCCCGCCATGGATGAGTTCAGTGTTGCAAGACAGGAGTACCGCCCGACAGACTACACCATAGAGGGCGATTGGTCACAGGCGTCCTATCTCATCGCGCTGGGTATCTTGAGCGGCGAGACGATTACCACCAATCTCAACGCAGAAAGCCTACAAGGAGACCGCGTAGCGCTTAGCTTAATACAAAGAATGGGCGCACGCTTTTCTGTGCGGCGCAGTTCAGTCATGGCGCAGAGGTCATTCCTGCACGGCATTAACGCCGACATGAGCAACTGTATAGATTTACTGCCAACGATGGCAGTGCTGGCGGCAACAGCCGACGGCGACAGCCATTTCAGCAATATCAAAACAGCGCGACTCAAAGAATCCAACCGCGTAGCAGCGCTGTGCCAGGAATTGCATAAAATGGGCATACGCACTCGCGAAGAGGAAAACACCTTAACTGTAATTGGCGGACGCCCGCACGGCGCTGAAATCGACAGCCATTCAGACCATCGTTTAGCAATGGCTTTCGGCATACTGGGCACAGCGGTCGGCGACACCATTATTCACGGCGCTGAATGCGTAGACAAAACATACCCTGATTTTTGGCAGGCACTCACCTCGCTGGGTGCCAAGGTGGAAAGCGATGACCAATAGTATTGGAAAAACATTTTGCATTACCAGTTTTGGCGAAAGCCATGGCGAATGCGTTGGCATAGTAATAGATGGCTGTCCGGCCGGTCTACCGCTGACAGAAGCCGATTTACAAACAGATCTTGACCGGCGTAAACCGGGGACTTCCGATATATCATCTGCGCGTCCTGAAGAAGATAAGGCTGTTATAGTG
>WRDV01000057.1 GCA_009779655.1 Dehalococcoidia bacterium | reverse complement strand
TTGCCCCGTTATTGAACTGGTATAACAGCAGCGGCGTGCTGATAAGTATCGCCGTAACACTGCCGCTGTTGTGGATTATGTTGCGGCGTGACCGCAAAGACGCCTGTGTCAGCTGGGCTTTTACGCTTGCGGGCGTTATGTACTTGGGCTGGCTTGCCAGCCGCTATACTGCCCTGATTCAAATCGATGACGGCTCCAAATGGGTTATTCTGGCTCTCTTCTGCACTTTCGCCAGCGACACAACCGCATATTTTGTCGGTCGCCGGTTTGGACGCCACAAACTTGCTCCCGCCGTCAGCCCGCATAAAACTTGGGAGGGCGCTGCCGGAGGACTGCTAGGCACCATCGCAATAGGCGCTCTTAGCGCCTGGGTGCTTAATCTACCACTCTCGCTATGGCAAGCCATCTCGTTATCCGCCGTTGCCAGTATTTTCGCTCAGGCAGGCGATCTGGTGGAATCACTCTTCAAGCGCAATATGGGCGCTAAGGACTCAGGACGTGCGCTACCGGGGCATGGCGGCATACTGGATCGTGTTGATAGCATTGTCTTTGCAGGCTTAGTCATCTATTATTACGTGATATGGCTGACTTAATACTCAAAAAACTTGTAATATTAGGCTCAACCGGCTCTGTCGGCAGGCAAACACTGGACATCGTGCGCGCTTATCCGGAGCGTTTGCAAGTACTTGGATTGGGAGCCGGGCATAACATTGAACTGCTATCTGAGCAAATCGCTGAGTTCCGTCCGCGCTTCGTCTTTTGCCAATGCGAACAAGCGTATCCTCAGCGCGGAGAATGCGAGCTTATTGAACTTGAGGAGTTAGCCTCGCTTAATGACGTGGATATAGTCGTTGCAGCATCTTCCGGAGCGTCCGGGCTGCTGCCGGTGCTATCAGCCATAAAAGCCGGTAAGACCATTGCATTAGCCAACAAGGAAGCACTGGTGATGGCCGGGGCTATCATTATGTCAGAAGCAAAAAAACACAATGCAGAGATAAGACCTGTTGACAGTGAGCACTCCGCTATATGGCAGTGTATCACAGGCGAAAAAAGCGCGCCGTCGCGCATAATCATCACCGCATCAGGCGGGCCGTTCCGCAGCCTTTCTAAGGCAGAGCTAGATAACGTCAGTGTTGAACAGACCTTAAATCATCCTTCATGGAATATGGGCCGAAAAATAACTGTCGACTCAGCCACGCTTATGAACAAAGGGCTTGAGGTAATTGAAGCACACTGGCTGTTTGATATGCCATTCAAACGCATAGATGTGTTGATACATCCTCAAAGTATAATCCATTCTATGGTAGAATTTACTGACGGAGCAGTTAAAGCGCAACTCGGAGTACCTGATATGCGCGTGCCGATACAGTACGCTCTCAGTTATCCTTACAGATGGGAGAGTTATTCCATGCCGCATCTGGATTTCACACAAGTGAATCAGCTCGATTTTGAGCAACCCGATGCGACACGTTTTCCGTGTCTTAAACTCGCTATTGAAGCCGGAAAAGAGGGGGGGACTTATCCCTCGGCGTTATGCTCCGCAGATGAGGCGGCCGTCGGCATGTTCCTTGCCGGACGCATCAAATTAAGCCGCATTCCGCTGATTATTGATGCCGTGCTCGCACGTCACAACAAGATCGCCCAGCCATCAGTTGAGGAAATCCTAAGCGTTGACGCCGAAGTCAGAATATACGCAGAGGAAATAGTAAAACAGGAGAGACTGTGTTGTTAACCTCTATTATCTCTATTATCTCTTTTCTGCTTATCTTTACCGGCATCATCATGGCGCATGAGCTGGGGCACTTTATCACGGCTAAGTTATCCAAAGTCAAAGTAGAGGAGTTCGGTATAGGCTATCCGCCGCGTATTTTCGGCATTAAACGCGGCGAGACTATTTACTCTATCAACTGGCTGCCAATCGGCGGCTTCACTAAAATGTCCGGCGAGGAAGATCCTCAAGCTGCACGCAGTCTTGCGTCTAAGAGCCGCTCCACGCGCGCACTTGTTCTCAGCGCCGGAGCCATCGTCAACGCGCTGCTACCATTCATATTATTCTCCGTAGCTTTCATGTTGCCGCACGACGCAGTCAGTCATCAAATCTCCGTTGCTGATATAGCCCCCCTTTCTCCCGCCGAGGCCGCCGGAATTATGCCGGGAGACACTATACTTGCGATTAACGGTAAAAAAATCGAGAACTATTCCGACTTTCGGCGTCATATTGAGTTGAATCTCGGCAAAGAAATCACCATTCTTGTACAGACAGCGCATGGCACTCAGGACAGTAAAACCTTAGTACCCCGCTGGAAGCCACCCGAAGGACAAGGGGCTCTTGGCATTGAATTAGACGGCGATAAAATCATGCAAAGCGAAGTGGTATCGCGGCGCTCCGAGCCATTCTTCAGAGGCATTTCCATGGGAATAACCGAAACGTTCCAAACAGTGACATTGTATAAGAACGCCTTTCTCGGACTGATCATCGGAAACAGCTCTGTGCAGCTCGCAGGGCCTGTAGGCATCGCCCAATTAACCGGCGAAGTAGCGCAATACGGCATTAGCCCGCTTCTGCAATTAGCCGGCTTCCTCAGTTTGAGTCTGGCCATAATGAACTTACTGCCGCTCCCGGCTCTTGACGGAGGACGGTTAACTTTCATTCTCCTCGAGTGGCTCCGCGGCGGAAAGCGTGTTTCGCCGCAAACTGAAGGAAAAGTGCATTTTGCAGGCTTTGTTATGCTGATGGCCTTAATGCTGATATTAACATTCCAAGATATTAGCCGCATAATCACCGGAAGTTAGGCGCATGTATCCTAGGAGAGTATCTAAGCTCATTCATGTCGGCCACGTACGGGTAGGCGGAGACGCGCCCGTAAGCGTGCAGTCCATGTCAAAGACCAATACGCGCGACGTAAATGGCACCATCCGCCAAATAAAAGAACTTGAAGAACTTGGATGCGAAATCATACGCGTAGCGGTTCCAGACAGCGAAGCCGCCGGCGCTCTGTACAAAATCAAACGCGGTATTGGTATCCCTCTCGTCGCAGATATTCATTTCGATCACAGACTGGCCCTTGCGGCTCTTGAGGCCGGCGCAGATGGCCTACGCCTAAATCCCGGCAATATCGCTGACACCGGTAAAGTTGCCGAAATAGTCAAAGCGGCTAAAGAAAGACAGACTCCAATACGCATAGGAGTCAATGCCGGCAGCCTGCCGCCAGCTGATACTCCCTCACAAACAATACCTCAGCGCATGATAAGCGCTGCCGCGCGCCACATAAAACTGCTGGAAGACCTTGATTTTGATTTAATAAAAGTATCCCTTAAAGCGTTTGACGTGCCCGCCACTATTGAAGCATATAGAGAAATCGCCCCCTCAATCCCTTACCCATTGCACTTAGGCATCACAGAAGCAGGCGTACCGCATGCAGGCGTTATTCGCAGCGCCACAGGAATCGGCACACTACTGTATCTAGGACTCGGCGACACCATACGTGTTTCACTCACTGCCGCGCCGCATGAAGAAGTAACGGCGGGATATGACATACTGAAAAGTCTGAACTTGCGTCAGCGCGGCCCTGTGCTGGTAAGCTGCCCTACATGCGGACGCTGCGAGGTAAATATTATTGCAATAGCAGAACAAATAAACCAGCTACTGCAGAAAAGCCAAAAAGTCTTACGCATAGCCGTCATGGGATGCATAGTCAATGGCCCCGGCGAAGCCAAGGATGCCGACATAGGAATAGCTTGCGGCAAAGGCAAGGCTGTACTGTTCAAAAAAGGAGAACAGGTGGCAATAATCACGGAAAATGAAATATTGCCGCGGCTGATGCGTGAAATTGATGAGATGTAGTATTTGGGATCATTATACACACGTACAACCGCATATGAGATAATAATTCCGACATAGGCAGCACTACAACTTAATCTATTGCAAACAGAAGGAGTGCCTCATGGAAAAGTCGTTGGTATTAAGCGTTACGGTGGGAACCGGCTGCTATCGCCACATTCAAATAAGCGAAGATGCCACGCTGTCCGATTTAAGTTCGGCGATATTAGATGCATTTGAGTTCTTCGACGATCATCTGCATGCTTTCTTTATGAACAACCGCGCATGGGATGAAACTGAGCAATATGTGTGCTCCGAAGATGATTCGGATTATGCGCGCGGTTTTACTGATAAAGTTAAGTTATCAAAATTCAGTCTACGCAAAGGTAATAAATTCCTATACATTTTCGATTATGGAGATGATTGGCAATTCCAAATAAGGGTACTCCGCGTTATCAGTGAACCAACCAAAACTCCTCTGGTTCTAAAAAGCGTTGGG
Source organism: Dehalococcoidia bacterium (assembly GCA_009779655.1). Lineage (GTDB taxonomy): Bacteria > Chloroflexota > Dehalococcoidia > Dehalococcoidales > UBA1222 > WRNG01. Next base: position 2,226 of record WRDV01000057.1, on the reverse strand, counting down.
GAGGTAAGCCAATACGACTACGATGAAGACAATGAGGATGAGGACTTTTAGGGAAAGTTACCCGGCATGAAAATTTATGATAACGTCTACGCAACAACACTACTGGCATAAGTCATGCCGATATGTTTTAATCTGAAGCAAGTAAAGCCGTATTCTGAATTATATTAAAGGATTTACAAAGTATGCGTATCTCACAACTTTTCGGGAAAAGACTGCGCGAAATACCGGCTGACGCTGATACCGAAAGTCACCGCCTGCTGCTACGCGCCGGCATGATTTGCCAGTTATCTGCAGGGATATATTCTTATATGCCTCTTGCGCTCAGAACACTGCGCAAAATCGAAAACATAGTACGCGAAGAAATGAACCGCACCGGCGCGCAGGAGGTGTTAATGCCCTCACTGCAGCCATTAGAGCTATGGCAAAAGTCAGGACGCGAAACGGCTATGGGACAAACTCTATTCCGATTACAGGATCGTAAAGAGCGCGATTTGGTGCTTGGGCCAACACATGAGGAAGTAGTTACTGACATGGCGGGACGCAATGTGCAAAGTTATCGCGATCTGCCTTTTACTCTCTACCAAATCCAAACTAAGATGCGCGACGAACCGCGTCCGCGCGGGGGGCTTATCCGAGTGCGGGAATTCACTATGAAAGACGCCTACAGCTTCCATGCCAGTGAAGCAGACTTAGATTCTACATACAAGCAAATAGTGCAAGCCTATAGGAACATCTACCGGCGCTGCGGCTTGCCTGCTATCATGATTGAAGCCGACAGCGGAGCTATCGGAGGCAAGGACTCTCAGGAGTTCATGGCTATTACAGACATCGGAGAAGATGAAATCATAATCTGTGACAGTTGCGGCGCGGGAGCTAATGTAGAAAAAGCTTGCAGCATCAAGTTAAAAGCTCCATGTAATCCTGTTCAGGACATGGAAGAGATTGCGACATTCGAGCATAAAACCATTGAACAATTGACGGCTTTTCTTAAAATATCGTCTTCGCAGACACTTAAAGCTGTCTTCTACCACGCTGACGAAACGATGGTTTTCGCTGTCATCCGCGGCGATTTAGACGTAAACGAAGTCAAGCTGAAGAAATTGCTGCGCGCCGCTGATTTGCGTTTGGCAAGCGACAAAGAAGTCAAACACGCAGGAATAATAGCTGGTACGGCGTCCCCGGTAGGATTAAGAGGCATCAAAATTATCGCTGACGAGTCGGTATTATCAGGAACAAATTTTGTGGCGGGAGCCAATAAAGACGGCTTTCATTTGAAAAATGTGAACTACCCGCGCGACTTTACCGCTGACGTCGTAGCTGACATCGCTAAAGCCAAGGCCGGAGACAACTGCACCGTATGTAATGGTATATTACGTACGATACGAGGCATGGAAGTAGGTCATGTCTTCAAACTGGGTGTTTCTATCTCAGATAAACTAGGCGCTAATTTCGTGGACGAAGGCGGTACGCCGCACCCGATTATCATGGGCTGTTACGGAATCGGCATCGGACGTCTTATGGCAGCCATAATAGAGCTTAATCACGATAACAAAGGCATCATCTGGCCCATGAGCGTAGCTCCATATCAGATAAATCTCTGCCCATTGTATTCAGACAACGCAGAAGTGGTTAAGCGAGCAGATAGTCTATATCAAGAACTCATTAACCTAGGCTATGAAGTGCTTTATGATGATCGGGCAGAGTCACCGGGAGTAAAATTCAACGATGCCGATCTGCTGGGCATACCGTTAAGGATCACTATCAGCCCGCGCTCGCTTGAGAAAGGTTGTATGGAAGTCAAATTGCGCAGTAATCCGCAAGCCGATATGATAGCGCTTGACGACGTTATCGCCAAAATTAAAGCATCGCTGACGCATACATGCATTTGACATTGAAATAATCTTGTGCGACAATACCGCCACTTGAGTACGTCACAGGAGCCATAGAACGACTTCTGGCGCTTATGTAGTAAACACAAAGCCTGCAGGGCATATAGCCACTGTGTTGCCCGTGTAAAACATGGAAATCAGAGACTTTTTTATAAGCCAAGTAAAGACATTATAGGAGTTCGTATGAAGCACAGCAAATCAGCCAAGACAATACTAATGAAGATATTCACGGTCACGTTGCTGGCCGTGTTTTTGTTTTCAACAAGTTCTCTGACAGCAGTTCTCACAACGAATAAAGCGCTAGCAACAGAGCAGCCTTCATTCTCCTCCTCAAACG
>WRDV01000056.1 GCA_009779655.1 Dehalococcoidia bacterium | reverse complement strand
GCGCTTTCTCAGGAGCCTTCTTTGATATTTCATCAAAAGTCAGCCCAGTCATATTGCGCCGGCCCGGCGAGGTTGGGCGATATATTTTAATCCCCATGTCTCATGTTACTCCTTAGACGCCTTCAACCATCTCAATTTTATCGCCGGCCTTAAGCGTCACTATGGCCTTCTTCTTAGAAGGCGTAAGCGTGATGCCGCGACCGACACGACGCAATTTGCCCTTAATCACCATCACATTGACACTTATGACGGTAACCTTGAAAGCCTTCTCGACTGCATCTTTAATCTGAGTTTTATTTGCAGCCTTGGCTACTTCAAAAGCATACTTGCCGCCGGATTGCAGTATGGTACTCTTCTCGGTGATGATGGGCTTGCGCAGCACATCATAAACCTGTATAGCTTTCATTTAGGAAGCACCTCCCCACAACTCTTCAATCTGTCTCAGCGCCGCTTCAGTCATAAGCAGTTTATCGTAAGACAGCATATCGGCCACATTGAGCTGACGCGCCGGCATAGTCTTTATTTTACGCAAATTGCGGGCGCTCTTGACAACGACTTCATCCAATTCAGGCAACGCTACAATAGCCTTACCGTCAATGCCCAATGCTTTCATCACCTTAACCATATCGCAAGTCTTGGGGACATCAAACTTAAGCTCGTCCAATACCACCAATTCCTGCTCGGAAACCTTTGATGACAACACGCTCTTAATCGCAGCTTGACGCATTTTCTTTGGCAAAGCGACAGACACATCGCGAGGATGAGGACCAAAGATTACACCGCCGCCGCGGCGCACGCCGCTCTTGGCAGAACCCGAGCGCGCCCGACCTGTGCCTTTCTGGCGATACATTTTTTTGACACTGCCCGCAACTTCGCTGCGGGTCTTGGTATCAGAAGTACCTTGATGAGCGTTGGCGCGCTGTGCCAACAACGCCTGATGCACCAAAGCCTCTCTGACAGGCTGAGCGAAGACAGCGTCTGCAATATCAATGTTACGCACTACTTCGCCGGACATATTATATACCGGAATATTCACTCGCTTCTCCCATTGGACTTACCAATTAAGAGTAGTCCATCCTTGGCTCCGGGCACTGCGCCTTTTACCAGCAGAATGTTCCGTTCATTGTCAACCTTGAGAACTTCCAGATTGCGTACGGTAACTCTTGCATTGCCCATATGGCCCGCCATAGGCGTGCCTTTGTAAACACGACCTGGGGTTGTGGTAGCGCCAATCGCGCCCGGAGCGCGCTGACGATCAGATTGACCATGAGTCTTCGGACCGCCGCGGAAATTGTAGCGTTTGACGGTGCCAGCAAAACCGCGCCCCTTGGAAATTCCCGTGACAGTAATTTTATCGCCGGGACTGAACAAGCTGACATCCAGCTTGTCTCCAATACTAACCCCATCCGCAGTCGTCAGGCGAAACTCACGCAAATACTTAAACTCGCCTAGCCCCCTGCCTTGGCCCTTAAGCGCAGGCCCCTGCTTTTTGGCTTTACCGAAACCCACCCGAGCTGCGCTATAGCCGTCGACATCAGGCGTCTTAACCTGCACCACCGTGCAAGGCCCGGCCTCAATAATGGTCGCAGCCTCAGCGTCGCCATCGTTGCCGAAGAACTGCGTCATCCCTAATTTTCGTCCTAATATTCCTTGTATCATTATCGTACCTTATTGCGATTTAATATCAATACCTACGCCGGAAGGCAGGTTTAGATTTGTGATAGCATCAATAGTCTTTGAGGTTGTTTCCACAATATCAATAATGCGCTTGTGGGTACGCACCTCAAACTGCTCTTGAGAATCCTTGTCAATGAATGACGATCGGATAACGCTGAATTTCTTAATACGTGTCGGTAGCGGCACCGGACCGACAACAACCGCGCCGGTTCGCTCCAGCGCTTCCACGATCTGCCGCGCCGCCTGGTCTAGGATACGATGATCAAAACCCTTCAACTTGATGCGTATTTTCTGCTTGGTAGTAGCCATCTAAGTCTGCCTCACTAATTAATCTTGCCGGCGTTCTCAGCTCTGATTTCTTCAGCCAATGACGCCGGCACCTGCTGATACTGGAAAAACTCAAGAGAGAAAGTGGCGCGCCCCTGAGTCATAGAGCGCAAATCCGTTGTATAACCGAATGTTTTAGACAGGGGTACAATACCATGAATAGTTGTGGTATCCCCGGCGGAATCAATGGATTCCACGCGACCGCGGCGAGCATTAAGATCCCCAATAATATCGCCCATGTACTGCTCCGGCGTAACCACGTCCACCCTCATCACAGGCTCAAGAACAACAGCGCCGCATTTCTGTAGTCCACTCTTAAGCGCAATCGAGCCCGCCATCTTGAAAGCCATGTCGCTCGAGTCTACCTCATGGAAGCTGCCGTCCACTATTGTTGCTTTTACGTCAACCACCTGATAGCCGGCTAAGCCGCCGGTCTCCATAGCTTCTTTGATGCCCTCGCCGGCTGCTTTAATAAACTCGCGCGGCAGTGCGCCGCCGCGAATGTTGTCAACAAATTCAAAACCTTTGCCCGTGTTAGGGGCAAATTCAACCACCACATGACCATACTGACCGCGTCCGCCGGATTGACGCACGAAACGCCCTTCCGCCTTGCTTGAGGCTGTAATCGTTTCCTTATACGCCACCTTTGGCGCGCCCACATTGGCGCCGACCTTGAACTCGCTCATTAGACGGCTAACCAGCACATCCAAATGCAGCTCACCCATGCCGGCAATAACAGTCTGCCCAGTCTCATCATTGAAAGAGATTTTAAACGTGGGATCTTCTTCGGCTAGCTTATTCAAACCGTCAATCATCTTATCACGATCAGCGCGAGTTTTGGGCTCAACAGCCACGGAAATAACCGGCGTCGGAAAGCTTATTGCTTCCAACAGCATAGGATTAGCGATATCGCATAAAGTGTCGCCGGTAAAGGTATTCTTGCTGCCCATGGTAGCGACGATAGAACCGGCGTTAGCCGATTCTATTTCTTCGTGATGGTTAGCATGCATAAGAAGCAGGCGTCCTACGCGCTCTTTGTTGTCGCGCGTGGCATTCAAAACAGTGCTGCCCGCAGTAATAGTGCCGGAATAAACGCGCAGATAAACCAAGCGGCCCACATAAGGATCCGCCACAATCTTGAAAGCCAAAGCGGCCAAAGGAGCGTCGTCGCGCAAAGAACAGGCGACCGTGTTGCCCGTTTTAACGTCAGTTGCCTGCGCCTCAGCCTTGTCCAAAGGCGACGGCAAATATTCAATAACAGCATCCAATAGCGGCTGAACACCTTTATTCTTGAGAGAAGATCCGCATAGCACAGGAATGCCTTTCCCGCTGATAGTAGCCCGCCGCAACGCCGCTCTAAGATCAGCGCTACTGATCTCATTACCGTCTAGATAAGCCGCCATAATATGATCGTCTATCTCTGACAAACTCTCTATCAACTTCTGGCGGTACTCCTCAAAATTAGCCTTCTCAGACTCGGGAATATCCAATCGTTTAGGGGCGTCTTCAGCCTTGCCGTCATAGACAATAGCCTTACCATCAACCAAATCGATCATCCCGACGAATGTAGACTCACGCCCCAATGGTAGCTGAATAACAATCGGCCGCGCCTTAAGACGCGTCTCTATCATGCCAACACAGCGGAAAAAGTCTGCGCCCGTGCGGTCCAACTTATTAACAAAGCATATACGCGGCACACCATAACGATCGGCCTGGCGCCATACTGTCTCAGACTGAGCTTCCACACCGGCTACGCCGTCAAATACCACCACCCCGCCATCTAGCACGCGCAGACTACGTTCAACCTCAGCCGTAAAATCCACGTGTCCCGGAGTATCAATTAGGTTATAGCGATAGCCATTCCACTCACACGTAGTGGCTGCCGAACAAATGGTAATACCGCGGGCACGCTCCTGATCCATCCAGTCCATAGTAGTAGTGCCTTCGTCAATATTACCGATTTTATAAGTACGCCCGGTATAAAAGAGAATACGCTCTGTAGTTGTTGTCTTACCGGCATCGATATGAGCAATAATACCGATGTTGCGTATCTTTTCTTTCGGGAAATTTTGAGCCAAACTAACCATAATAAACTTGAACCTTTTATATAACCAACTCGCGATTTACCATTTATAATGGGCAAAAGCGCGATTGGCTTCAGCCATCTTATGTGTCTCTTCGCGTTTCTTGACAGCTACACCCTGTCCCTTAGAGGCATCCATTAACTCAGCCGACAGCTTCTCAGCCATAGACTTGCCGGCGCGGTCTCGCGAAGCCTTGATAAGCCAACGCAAAGCCAAAGCTTGATCGCGCCCCTTGCGCACCTCAACCGGCACCTGATAGTTGGCACCGCCTACGCGGCGAGGGCGAACCTCAAGCAACGGAGTAGTATTGGCAACCGCCTGCTGTAATACAGCCAACGGCTCTTTGCCTTCTTTCTCCTGGATTATATCCATTGCCCCATAGAAAACGCTCTGAGCAGTACTTTTCTTACCGCCTAGCATTATTTTGCGGATAAAAACCGCTACAAGCTCACTGTTATACTTGGAGTCAGCTTCAAATTTTCTTCTGTGAACGAACGCTCGACGAGGCATTTTTCCCCCTATCTCTTCTTAGCCGTCGCGGCGCCCTTAGTCTTTTTAGCGCCATATTTACTGCGACCCTGCTTACGATTAGCAACGCCGGTGGTATCCAACGTCCCGCGGATGATATGATAGCGAACACCCGGCAAATCAGGAACGCGTCCGCCGCGAACCAATACTACCGAGTGCTCCTGCAATTCGTGCCCCTCGCCAGGGATATAAGCTGAAACTTCAATACCATTCGTCAGCCTGACACGAGCGATTTTGCGCAGAGCTGAGTTCGGCTTTTTAGGCGTCATGGTTCTCACCTGTACGCATACGCCGCGCTTCTGCGGAGCGCTCCTATTACGGCGCACCAATTTGTTCTTCAAGGCATTGAGAGTGAATCTCAACGCCGGCGTCTTGGTCCTCTTTGAGGCCGACTTTCGCCCTTTTCTTACTAACTGATTAATAGTGGGCAATGCTCTTTCCCCTTTACTCCCACAATTCAAAGGATGAGCTATTGGCTCATCCTTTGTTAAACTCCATGGCTAGCATACTAAAAATACACTATTCCAACCACCATTGGCGTATAAGCAAACGCAATTGGAGAGTGTAACACAGTCGCGCAGAAGTTGTCAACCATAAAAAACGCTAGACCCCCGCATTTCTGTTAGATACATTTTAGGCATAGAGTATACCTAAATGGAATTCCATCGATTATTTAAGCCGGCAATAATATTTTTATGGGGTTTTGGGCAATTTTCATATAACCGCTGCATGGGAACATGAGCATTTTGCACACGTTATGTGCATAGAATTATGCAAGCGGGTTTTATCGCGCGCTGATGATAGCAATCTTCCTGTATGTGTAAGAGGTTTGATGCGGCGCCATTTAATCCTCCATATTGAGTGCTCTTCTTTCCAACTTAGTATATACTTAGCATATGTTTACTACACTGAAACTAATCCGATTCTCCGGGGCAAGATTACCCTTATTAAGGTGAGGGATGGAGGAAAATGGACGCAGTTTGGATAATAGTCATGTTCGCATGTATCGTACCCATCATTGCATTGGGTATACTTCTGTTAAATGGCAAAGGCGGTTTTTTGGTAGCCGGGCTCAATACTATGAGTGCAGAGAAAAAAGCAAAGTATGACATAAAAGCTGTGTGCCGTTACGCCGGTTGGCTTGTGCTTGCCATTGCCTTATGGTTAGCGCTATTTACAGTCGGTGGCATCTTACGGATTTCGTGGTGGCATTACCTAATGTTAGCCGTTCTCGCAGTAGGTTTAATCGGCAGTATTATTTATGCGAATACCGGGAAACGTTTCTATAAAAAAGACCGACCGGGAACGTCAACCGCTGAAGATAGCGAAGAAGCAAAACCATCGACAGCAAAAATAACCGTAATCATCGCAGTTGCCATCTCAGTAATAGTAACTGCTGCCGTCGGCATTATGTTCTACTATGGGGAAAGTGAAGCGGCGATAAATGTTCTTGATGACAGCATACAAATCCGGGGTATGTATGGATTAAGTGTTGACTTCGCAGAGATAACAAATATATCCATCGTTGAAAACGATATGCGTTCCATCGGGGTTGGCACAAGAACAAATGGATTTGGCGGTTTCGGCGACACGCTAAAAGGGACTTTTCATTCGGAAAACCACGGCGCGGTTTTGCTTTTTGTTCGGTCAAGCGCTTCACCCACAATACACATAGAACGCGACAATTCAAAAGATGTATTTATCAGCTTTCAAGATGGTGAAAGAACGAGAATCCTATACGACGAAATGCTGCGAGCCTTTTCATCAAGAGTCGAGTGAAAATACCCCCCTCCATAAACAGGCATATTTTAGCTACGAAAACGCAGGGATACTGCCGGCTTGTCTTGCCGCATGATATAGCAAATTTACTTTTCATAGACTATATCCGCAGTGTATAAACCAATTGGAGATAAAATCTACTTTGATGGAATCTAAGGCAAGTGTTACGGCACTCGTTAATTGCTCACGAGTTCTAGCT
>WRDV01000055.1 GCA_009779655.1 Dehalococcoidia bacterium | reverse complement strand
TATGCATAGGCCTATAATCCTTGTCTTAAATTGATAGGGATGACTTGATAATAGCGTATTCTAGCATCGCGCGGGCGTTTACGACATGGGCCCTAGGGGCTCATGACTGTTTTTTGGACGCATGATATATTGGCGCTGTTTAGAACCGCTACTTCCTAAAGCGTGTGCTCGCAGGAAGTGGGCGGTAATTTAATAGGGAGATAAGTGCTTTGAAATTCAGAAAATTGAGTGCTTTGTTTGCTGTCGCGTTGTGCATATGTTTCATACCTATGCCGTTGTTGTCGTGTGGGAAATCTGGCAAAGTTGTCCAAATGGTTGGAGCCAACTCTTTTAATACGTGGCTTGCCACATATGCTGTCCGCGAAGGCATTATCACCTCGCCGGACGTGGATTTGAGAATCACGTTGGCAGCTACTACCGAATACGAAGCCCCGCTGATGGCTGGTAGTTATCCTATTGGCACGTTGTCAAATGCTAGACTTGCTACCGTGCAACAACGAAATGTGCCGCTGGTGGCCATTAGTACTTTTGTTGTACATTCAGGTGCTTTGGAACAAAAGGGGGTTAATTTCGTGTTGACCAAGGCGAACAGCACCATCTCCTCGCCAAGCGATCTAAAAGGCAAGACGGTCGCAGTAGGAGACTTCAGCAGTAGTGCGACATCCTCTTTGATAGCTTTGCTGAAGATTGAGTATGGTATTGATGCAAAAAAAGGTGAAGAAAACATTGTTAATGCGCAGAATGAAGTTTTGCTAAAAGAAGTTTCTGGAAATCTCGCTGAGTCGGTTAGGCTTGGTCATTGGGAAGTAGCATTGGTTGGGCAGAACGACGGTCCTCGGTATTCAAGGGATTCAGATTTTAAGGTCGTCATGAATTTGGATCAAATTTTCTATGGGATTTATGGCGTGCCGGTCGTAACATCCACGTTGGTGGTCGACAGGGATTTCCAAAAGAAAAACCCGGCAGTTGTTGAGGCAATATATGAGTTGCTTAAAGAGTCGCTGGCTTATGGCGAAGCGAATATAGATGCGTTGGCGGCACAGTTTGCGGCTGAGGATTCAAGAAGAGAAAATGCTGATTTCTATAAGATGATATATAACGAGCATTCCGGAGTTAACCTCGCGGAAATCGAGGGCGATGCTAAGGAATCCATAATGGCTATTTTTGAATTTTCCAGAATGAATGGCGTAATCAATTCCTTACCGGATCCTAATGTAGTGTTTGGTTCTCCATATGTTCGGCAGAATGAAGGGTGAGGTTACTCTGCTCTCCCATGGTTATCTGTGCTTATAGGCTATGAATTGTGCTGTCATGGCTGGGCGGAATGATACGAGGGGTTACCTGAAAACAAATGCGTAAAATTTTGCAGACACTTATAGCGCTTGCGGTATTTGTCATTTTGTGGTGGTTGTTGTCTGCTATGGCGGCATCTATGTTTTTGCCAAGTCCTCTGCAGGCGGTTGAGGCTCTTTTTCGTCGCTTGAGTGCACCAAAGGGAATGAGCCATGTATGGATTTCCATTTTCCGTGTTTTTGTCGGCACATTGTTGGGAGCGTTGGTCGGCACAGTGCTTGGTATTGCTACACGCTATATCAAAGTAGTAGAAGTAGTGGTGCGCTCAGTAGTGTTTCCTTCGCTACAATCGGTTCCGACTGTCTGCTGGGCATTGATGTTTATATTGTGGTTTGGGTATGACAGCGTTGCACCAATCCTTTCCATTGTAGTAGCTGTTACTCCTTTTTTCATTATCAATACATGGGAAGGAATGAAAGAGCTGGACACCAATCTCGTTGAGATGGCATATTCATGCACGCGTCGCCCGTTTAAAATACTAGGCAAAGTTGTTATGCCGATGCTTTATCCGTATATCTTTGCCGCTTCCAAAAGCGGTTTTATGATTTCATGGAAAATCATTATCCCGGCCGAGATATTTGGTTCCACATCTGGTATGGGATATATGCTTCATAGTGCGTACAAGAACTTCTATATCGATGATGTGTTTGGCTGGACGCTGGTTTTTGCTACTATTTTGATCTTCTTTGACCATGGCGTGTTTAATTTTATAGACAGGAAATTTGTACGTAAATGGAAACCACGAGAACTGAAGCGATCGTAGTCAGCGATTTGCGCAAGAACTTTGGTCGATTAGAAGTGCTCTGCGGCATAAATTTCGATGTGAAGCAGGGCGAGTTAATATGCATACTGGGGCCGTCCGGCTGCGGTAAGACTACTATCTTGCGCATTATTGCCGGGTTGTTGCCTTATGATAGCGGCTTGGTGCTGTTAAACGGCGAAGATATACAAAATAGCCGCGATTATCGGCGGCATACGGCTGTTGTATTTCAAGAACCGCGACTATTGCCATGGCGTACTGTTTGGCATAATGTGCGGTTGCCATTGGAGCTTCGGCAGAACAAGGTTGATGTTACTGACGAGCAATTAGTGGGGCAGGCGCTGGAATTGGTGGGTTTGTCTGAGTTTACTGATGCCTATCCGCACCAGCTAAGCGGCGGAATGAGGCAGCGGGTAGCGCTTGCGCGAGCATTGGTTACGCAGCCACAAGTTTTGTTTATGGATGAGCCTCTCACCGGGCTGGATTTACGCAACCGTGAAGAGCTACAAGATGAAATTGTGCGCATTTGGGACGAAAAGAAAATATCTTTGTTATTGGTTACGCATGACCCGACCGAAGCGCTCCATATGGCTGACCGTATTATCGTGCTTTCCGGGCGACCGTCGCGCATCCGCGACATAGTTACAGTGTCTATTCCGCGCCCTCGCTCGCGTGATACTGCGGAAATAAGAGCGCTTGAGCAGACCATTCGAGGTTTGTTTAGTGACGAGTAGTACATGTGGCGAGGCAGTTCCGAGCTCAGCCTCATTTTCTAGCATCTAAAAAATGCGAGAGTCGCAAAGAGGATAACAGCAGGTCACAGAAGCAGAAGTCCGCCAAGTAATAACCAAAGGCCTACAACGACGCCTATAACGCCGCCATTTTTGAGCGCTTCCGGTTCCGGACGTTCCGGCGTACGCTCCATGAATTCTCGCAGGTCACGCCGCGACAATAAAGAAAGCTCATAGTCATGGGCTTCTTTTTTGCCCCATAAAAAGAACCCTATTCCAATCAGCACAAAAATTATTCCTAGAGTGAAACACCAGCTTGAAATCGACATGATTACTCCTTGTGCTATAATTGGTCGCGCTCGCCTTGTCAGTAATTATACTCGCTTTTGATAAATAAATGTCAATCATTTTTTATGTTCGTGCTCAGGCAAGTGCCTTAACAATAAAAATACTATCAACATAACTAATACTCCGGCCACTGATGAAACTATCAAATCCGTCCTCACCAGCTCCCGATTAAGCAGCCATTGCGCCAGTAAGTTCAAAATTAACATACAAGCGCCGGCTAATAAAGCCGCCCGTACTCTTGACTTTAAAGACATAGTGTTCTTATACCATTCAAAACATAAAATTTGATTCTTTCATATTAAAACTATCGTGCCATCTCCGGCAAATCGGCGAATGAATAATGCAAGTTATGGAAGAAAATTTAGTTATGGCGATTATAGAAAATGGATGGATTTAATATCATACCGCTCGTATGCGGCGTCCTGAGGCAGGGCTAATTTGAGCTTAATTTGTGCGGAGCGTCATTTAGTAAGACGGCGTGGTTTTTCTCGCGGCGATAACCCCAAAATAAGTCAAATGCGATGTTTTGATTTTAGCCGGATATAGAATAGCAAATAGCGCGATGCACCAAAACGGCACCGAGAAGTGTATCGTTGCATAAAAATAAAATAGTTGACACAGATATAGCCGGCGCTTTATAATGTAACGCAAAATATATCTTGGAAGGGTGTCGCAATGAACAGAAAGAGTTTTACTATTGAGCAGGCCAAGGAAGCGGCGGATGAGCTGGGGATGAGTTTTGAGAAGTGGGATGTTGAAGAGTTCTGCAAGGGTTTGAACCTGGAACTTGAGCATGGTACAGTGGATCCAAGTACTGATATTACCAATGATGATCCTCTGGTGATTGGCAAACTTGCTTGGGCGCACCTCAAAAAGATACCTGATTTCTACTCGCGTCTTGCGGAGATGAAGAAAAGCATAGGATTTGTTGACTGATCCTAGCAGTAGCGGGATATATTTTGTCGCAAAATATGCATGAGCCGAAAAAACTATTGACAAGCACTCGTGCCTGTGCCATAATCCCAGACAGGTAGAAAGTTTGGTGCTTCCAACCTGTGAGTACTAGTTTTGCAACAATGTGTTCAGGCCATGGATGACAGACTGTAGCCGAGTTTTTAAGAATGGAGGTCATCCGTGAGCTATCAGGATAGAACGCTTAAGTGCGTAGATTGCAACGTTGAGTTTGCTTTCACTGCTGCTGAGCAGGAATTCTACGCCAAGAAAGGATTCACCAATGACCCCAAGCGCTGCCCAACCTGTCGCTCTGCCAAAAAGCAACAGATGGGTGGGCAGAGAGCTGGCGGTCAAAGGCAGATGTTCCAGACAGTCTGCGCAGCTTGTGGTATTGATACTCAGGTGCCGTTTGAACCTCGTAACGGCCGCCCTGTGTATTGCAGCGACTGCTATACCAAAAACAAAGGCTAAAGACGAATTTGTTACAATCAACAAAGGCAGAGCGCTTAGCGCTCTGCCTTTGTTGCGTTAAGGGGTTTGCTTATCTGCGCAAGCTTAAGTTTTGTGCCGTTACCCGCCTAAGCGGTACATTTCGCGATAGGATTGCTCGCAGCAGGATGTCTTCTGATCCAGCGCGGTTTTTAGTTGTGCCATGCGCGCGGCGAATGCGATACTGTCTTTATTCTCTACCAAATCAGCCCACTCTTTTGCGCGATTTATAAAATCTCTCTCAAGTTGCGGCAATTCTGGAAGGTGAGTTTGTATAGCTGCGTAAAGCGCCGGATCCTCGTTTAATACACTGCTTATTAAGGTCATTAATACGCGGAAAGTGACGCCGCTCGCCATTTCTATGCTTTTTAAGTCTGCTTGATGCAGTATGGCGTCGCCGGCGGCAATAGCGATAAAGTGCGATAGCCCCAGTACTGTTCCCATCAGCTTGTCGTGCTCGGCGGGCGTCATAATCTCTACATGCCCCCCTCGTGCTTCCAGCCATATATGTACTTCGCGAGAAAAAGCTTCCTCTGCTTCTGTGGTTGGCGTCAGCACGATGTTTTGTTTCGCAAAGTTTTGCGCGCCGGGACCAAAGATTGGGTGCGCCCCTAGAGTGATGCATTGCGGCAGATATTTATGCATTGCCTCAAGCGGCATAGTCTTTACTGAGGTGATATCCACTACTCGCTGTTTTGGCTTGAGTATGCTTGCCAGCTCTTTTACGCATTCCTCAAAAGCTGATATAGGCACGGCTAGTATCACTATATCGGCCTTGGCGGCAATGGCAATGTCAGTGGTGCCAATGGCGTTTAATTCGCTGGACGCTACTGACAGTCGCATAGCTTGTCTGTCGACGAGCACTACGCTTATATTCTCGGCTAGCAGTTGACGCGCAACCCATATGCCCATCTTTCCGCCGCCGCCAACAACAGCAATGTTCAAGCTTGTTCCTCATAAGAGGTAATAATTTCTTGAGCGCTTTTGGATGCAGCGATAATGCACTGGTAGATGCGCTCAACAGTGGGTATGTCGAGATCGTACTCTTGTGCCATCTGTCGCATGCGCGACATAACGGCGGCCTCGCGTTTGCTATCGCTAATGGCTTGCTTGTTCTTGGCCTTTTCTTGCCCGACAGCGACAGAAAGCCCCTGCCTTTGCGCCAGCAGTTCGATGATGCGCGTGTCTACGCCGTCAATTTGTTTGCGTAAATCATCCAAGCTCACGTATGTATCACCCTCGGTAGTATTCCTGCACACAGTGACATATCGCATAAAACTATAGCCATAACGCTTTCGGCCACAACAACAGCGCGCGGTACTATGCATGGGTCATGCCGCCCGTTGACTTTAATTTCGCTAATACTTGAGGTGCGCATGTCTACGCTACGTTGCGTTTGCGCAATAGACGGTGTGGGTTTTATAGCTATTCTGGCCACAATGGGCATGCCGGTTGATATGCCGCCAAGTACTCCGCCGGCGCGATTACTGGTGCTGAGTATTTTGCTTTCACGTATGGTTAGCGGATCGTTATTCTCCGAGCCTTTGAGGCGCGCCGCGTTGAACCCTGCGCCGAACTCAACACCTTTGACGGCTGGAATGGCGAAGAAAGCCTTTGATAGCTCGCCTTCAAGCGTGCCGAAAACAGGCTCGCCAAGTCCGGCCGGAACGCCTATGGCAATGACTTCAATTATACCGCCTAAGCTGTCTTCGGCCTCGTGCGCTTTTGTAATGGCTTGTCGCATTATCTCCGCTGTTTGTATATTGGAACAATGCACAGAATTGACGGGGGCGTTCTTGCGTATTTCGTCGTAATCTCGTGCAGCAGCGCGAATATTGCCGATTTCGGTGGTATGCGCCAGTATCTCAATATTTAGCGCTGCCAATAGTTTTTTAGCTATGGTGCCTGCCATAACCATGCCGGCAGTAATGCGCCCGGATGAGCGCCCTCCGCCGCGGTAGTCGGCATGTCCGCCGTATTTGACATAATTAGTATAGTCGGCATGTCCCGGGCGCGGCGTGAATCGGATAGTATCGTAATCGCCGGAGTGCTGTTGTTTATTCTGCACGAGTAGGCATAATGGCGCGCCTGTGGTCTTATTATTAAATACGCCCGACACTA
>WRDV01000054.1 GCA_009779655.1 Dehalococcoidia bacterium | reverse complement strand
TTTCCTTGTACTCAAGCAGTGGCGAGGGGTTGCTACCAGATATGCTAAAAATACAGCCTCGTTCCTGGCTGCTGTTCAAATTAGGTGTATTGATATGTGGCTGAATGTCCTTGCTTAATCTCGTGTGGACACTGTCTAGAAAATCCATAAAACGGTTTGATTGTATCCTATTTGTTTTTCACCATCCATACCGCAATTAATGCATTCGGTCCAACATGCGTACCGATTACGCCGCCTACAGGATAAATCTTTATATTTTTCAATTTAAACTCTTCTTTTACCAATTGAGAGAACATATCTAAATGCCCTTTGGCTTTTGTATAGCCACAGCAGAATGGAAAAGAGGGGTCAAAATGCATATCATTGCTGATGAATTCAATCATTTTCTTAGTTGCGCCTCCGAAGCCTCTAGCTTTTCCGGCCATTCTTATGGCGCCGTTCTCTAGACAAAGGATTGGCTTGATGCTTAATGCAGAACCCACAATGCCCATGCTTTTAGAAACGCGCCCTCCTTTAATCAAGTATTTCAGCGTATCTACTGTTCCGCACAAACGGATACGCCCTCTTGCTTCTGAAATAAGCGCCGTGATTTCACCTGCGCCTTTTCCTTCCTGTCTGAGCCGAACCGCATATTCTACTAATATACGTTGTCCCATACTAGCTGAGAGTGAATCAATTATATGAATATCATTGTAGTCAACTTGGTCTTTTGCTATGTGTGCCGACTGCCATGTGCCGCTTAATCGGGATGACATAGCTATTACTACGACGCTATCATGGTTTCGTTTGGCGTTTTCAAATACTTCAAGGTATTGTCCCGGTGTGATCTGGCTGGTTACAGGAAGTACCTTAGATCGCTCATGCATGTCATAGAATTTTGTGAAATCCTCATCATCCAGTTGATGATAAGGCGTGTCGCCGAATGTAACCGGCAATGCCAGCAGAATTATATCCATCTCCTGTGCTTGCTTTAATGTAATATCAGATGACGTATCAGTCACAATTTTTATCATTTCATTTCCTTCTTTTGTATTAGAAAATATCAACCCTTTGGATTATGCTATCTAGACTTTCCTAGACCTGCGATTATTATGGGCAGTTTATTGCGTTCAGACGTTTGCGATACTTGTTTCAAGTCTTTTGATAAACGCTATGCCAACTGCGCCCGGGCCGGTATGCGTACCGATGACCGCTCCTATTTCGTAATCAGATGACTCGCAGTTTGCAACTATATCTGCAAGTGTATCTTTAAGCTTTTCCATATCTTCAGGCGCTGCTGCATGCCCAAACACAACGCCATATTCTTCATCTATTCCTTCGGCTTTTACCCTCCTTGCTATCTCTAAACACGCTAGTTTTTTACCCCTTACTTTTCCTTCATTTTTCACAACGCCATCGCGCACGCTAATCAAAGGATAAGTATTCAGCATACTACCGATAATACCGGCCGTAACCGATAATCGCCCGCCGCGCACCAAATATTTCAAAGTAGGGATATAAGCTATTACAATTACGCGTTCGCCAAGTATTGCTAATCGCCTTGCTATTTCGGCGGCTTCCATTCCAGTATCACGAAGATTTGAGGCAATGCGCACCAATAAGGCAGAGCCAATGGTTGCGCTGCGCGAATCAACAGCATATACGCCAGGCACTTCGCGCGCGGCCAAAACAGCAGACTGATAAGTGCCGCTTAATGCCGATGAAAGATGTATTGCTACCACTTCATCCCCGCCGGAAGTAGCCTCTCTGTAGGACTGCTCCAACGTAAAAGGTGTCAGTTGTGATGTAACAGGCAGCGCTTTTGACTCCGCTAAAAGTTTATAAAAATCTGACGATGATAGATCTACATATTGACGATACAATTTATCGCCGAAAGAGATACTCATTGGCAAGATGGTAGCGTTTAATTGCGCCGCGCCTTCTAGGTTGATATCACATGTACTATCTGCAAGAATTTTAACCATCCCCTTTTTCAAAGCAGCCTCTTTTTTCAAGTAGAACGTGTGCGCTATCTCCATTGAGCGAATTATGGAACGCGCATCCTCCGTACCAATAGTGGACGTAATCTCCTCCGCTAACTCTTTGTGAAATGCTTGATGCTGTTCTCTGGCAACTTCTCCGGCTGCTGTAAGAGAAATGCATACACTGCGCCTATCAAGCTCATCGCGAGACTTGATTAAATACCCCTTTTTTTCAAGCTGATTAACCGCTGCGGTAAGCGTACCGGGCGCGATACGCAACGCAGTAGCAATATCCAGCGCGCGCGCAGTACTACCGTACTTCATTGCCTTTGCCACTGCTTCGATCAAATGCATCTCTTTTAATGTGATGTCATTCGGGCGGCCAATGGAAGTGCTTTCCTCGATTTTCAAAATATCGTTGATTGTATTGGAGGAAAAATTAGATATTCTTTCAATTATCAAATCAATATCTGCTGACAACTCATCCCTCACTACAGAAAACTGCGAGTGATTTTATATAATTATTAAGATATTGTCAATAAATAATCCGTAAAAATATTTTGATAATTGAAATATTATCCGACTGAGTTGATGTTTGCAAAATCGAAGTAAAGACGTATTTTCAACAGCCTCATCAATTACTTCCTTGTGCCACTGCAAGTAAGCTCGGGGCGTATCAGACTTATAGCTGTTGCAATAACAGCTTTTCTTTGCCGCATCAAAAGGCTGATGCTATAATTGGCTTGCTACAAAGAGGTTAAGCATGCTAAACACTACCAAACAGAAATTCATTGCTGTCATAGGCGGCTCACAAGCTACTCCTGCCGAGTTGGCAGCAGCTGAGCAAGTAGGGCGCGAGCTTGCCCGCGCCGGGGTAGCGCTGGTATGCGGCGGCATGGGCGGAGTCATGGAAGCCGCCTGTAAAGGTGCCCGTCTAGAAGACGGGCTAACTATCGGTATTCTCCCGGGCGAAAGCCGCCTGCATGCCAACGAGTACGTCACAATACCTATTGTTACCGGCATCGGGCATGCGCGCAACTTGACAGTAATCAAATCAGCGCATGCAGTTATCGCTATAGGCGGCAGTTACGGCACGTTATCAGAAATTGGACATGCACTGCAAAGCGGATTGCCAATCATCGGACTGGGAACATGGACTATATACCGCAAAGGCACAGAGAAAATTCCTATTATTGAGGTTAAAACACCGGCTGAAGCTGTAAAAACAGCTCTGGAAATGACTAGATGAGGATTAGATGGACGCAATAAAGAAGATTCAAGCATGGGAAATACTGGATTCGCGCGGCAACCCCACAGTTGCGGTGCGGGCTGAACTTGACTCAGGAGCTTACGGCGAGGCCGCCGTGCCTTCAGGCGCCAGCACAGGCAAATATGAGGCAGTAGAACTGCGCGACGGAGATAAGACACGCTACAACGGCCTTGGCGTGCTTAATGCAGTAGGCAACGTCAATAATATCATCGCCCCCGCGCTAAAAGGGTTAAACCCCGCCGAACAGGAAAAAATAGACCGCCGCCTAATCGAGATGGACGGCACAGAAAACAAGTCCAACCTTGGGGCTAACGCCATGCTGGGAGCATCGCTAGCTGTAGCTCACGCAGCCGCAATGTCCGCCAAAAAACCTCTCTATCGTTACCTTGGCCGCCAAGACAATTTCCTTCTGCCTGTTCCGCTACTCAATATTCTCAATGGCGGCAAACACGCATCAGACTCAACCGATTTCCAAGAGTTTATGATTGCTCCTGCAGGCGCGCAGAACTTTGCTCATGCCCTGCGCATGTCAGCCGAAATATATCAAGCGCTTAAATCCATAATAAAGAACCAAAAATTCAACACTAACGTAGGCGATGAAGGAGGCTTCGCTCCCTCTTTAGCATCCAACCAAGCGGCATTGGAACTCATCATCGACGCTATGCAAAAGGCCGGTTATAAACCCGGTGAGGATTGTTTTATTGCCCTCGACCCGGCGTCTTCCGAGTTTTACGAAGACGGCACATATGTGCTAGCGCGCGAGGGCAAGCGTTTAACACGTCAGGAGATGGTGGACTATTATGTTAAGCGAACACAGGAGTATCCGATTATCAGTATTGAAGACGGTATGGCTGAAGATGACTGGGAAGGGTGGCAGATGCTCTGCGAAGCCATCGGCGACCGCGTGCAACTGGTAGGCGATGACTTATACGTCACCAATATCAAACGCTTAAGCAAAGGGATTGAGCGAAAAGCATCCAATTCCATTCTTATTAAACTTAACCAGATTGGCACGCTTAGTGAAACCATATCCGCCATTGACATGGCGCGCCAAGCGAATTGGACCTCTGTTGTGAGCCATCGTAGCGGCGAAACAGAGGATGTCACTATTGCAGATTTATGCGCAGGACTTTCAACAGGGCAGATAAAAACCGGCGCCCCATGCCGCTCTGAGCGCACCGCTAAATATAACCGCTTATTACGCATTGAAAACGAATTGGGCGAAAAAGCCGAGTTCGCCGGCATGAAAGCTTTTTATAACTTGAAATAGCTCTTATTGGCAGCATGCATAATCCAAGCAGGAACATAGGCATAACAACCACTATCCCCAGCGAGGTGCTATTGGCGGCAGGATATCTTCCGCTTGACCTAAACAATGTCTTCATTAATGCTCCTGCTCCGGAGAAACTAGTACATCAAGCAGAAAGAGCCGGTTTTCCATTAAACACGTGCGCTTGGATTAAAGGCATTTACAGCATATGTCTGGAGTGTAATATCGACACAGTACTATGCGTTACAACCGGTGATTGTTCTAACACCGGTATGCTGATGGAAATACTCAAAATGCACGGCATATCCACTATTCCTTTCGCTTATCCCGACCGCCCTAGCGCAGATAAAATGCATAACGCCCTTGAAGGTTTGGCGTATAGGCTTGGGACGGATTTAGCCGCCGCTAATCGAATTCGGGAAGAGCTTGCCCCCTGCCGCGCTGCCGCACACGAACTGGACCGCCTCACATGGAGCGAAAACCGCGTCAGCGGCATGGAAAACCACTACTGGCTGGTATCCGGCTCGGATTTTAACCAAGACTACTCGCAATACCGAACTGATGTGCAAGAGCTAATCGCGAACGCTAAAGTACGACAACCCTACCCTAAAGATGAGCTGCGCCTTGCCTTTATAGGAGTGCCGCCTATCTTTGGCAAAGATTTATATCAATTCATAGAGCAAAATGGGGCTCGAGTAGTATATAATGAGATTCAGCGCCAATTTGCCATGCTCTCAACCGGCGGTACTCTGGCGCGGCAATATACTGATTACACATACCCTTACGGCATTGAAGGGCGTATTTGTGATATTGAAAATGAAATCAAAAGGCGGCGTATTGATGGAATCATTCACTATGTACAGGCCTTCTGCCACCGCGCCATTGGCGACATCATTTTTCGTAACCGCTTCCGCGTGCCCATACTCACAATTGAGGGTAATACTGATTTTGAGCTCTCGCAGCACCTGAAAACAAGACTGGAAGCATTCATAGACATGCTGGCACAGATAAAGATAAAATTGCAGACTACAAGATAATACAAAAGCAATTAGAAATAGTAAATTATTAAAATAATCACAAAAAGGAGTCGAAAATGGCAATCAAAGTAGGCATCAACGGATTCGGCCGCATTGGACGTCTAACACTACGCACCATCAAACAGTATCACGCCGGCGAAATTGAGGTAGTAGCCATCAATGATCTAACAGACACTAAGACTAACGCTCACCTATTCAAATGGGACACCACCTATGGGCGATATAATGGCAGCGTCAGTATCACCGACAACACTATCAATATCGACAATACGCAGATTCGCGTATTCGCTGAAAAAGATCCTGCTGCTATTCCTTGGGGCAATGCGGGCGCCGATATAGTCATCGAATCTACCGGTCTATTCACAGATGCCGATAAGGCAGCCTCCCACCTCAAAGGCGGCGCAAAGAAAGTCATTATTTCCGCTCCCGCGAAAAAAGACGACATTACAATTGTGCTGGGTGTTAATCAAGAAGAATACAACGCCCAAAATCATAACATCATCTCCAATGCCTCCTGTACTACCAACAGCCTTGCCCCGGCAGCCAAAGTGCTCCATGACAACTTTTGCATTAAGAAGGCCATGATGAGCACTATCCATTCTTATACTAACGACCAAAAGTTGCAGGACACAGCGCACAAAGATTTGCGCCGCGCCCGCTCCGCATGCGAAAGTATCATACCCACCTCTACCGGCGCGGCTTACGCCATCGGGCGCGTATTACCGGAGTTAGATGGGAAGATGCACGGTGTTGCTTTCCGCGTGCCTATCGCCACTGTATCTATGGTAGATCTGGTGGCAGAGCTAGGACGGGATGTCACAACAGAAGAAATAAATACCGCATTTAAAGTCGCATCTGAAGACTCTATGCGCGGCATTCTGGAATACTGCACCGAAGAACTGGTTTCAAGCGACTTCAAAGGCAATCCTCACAGCTCTATATTTGACGCGCCGTCCACTATGGTTATAGGAGGCAACATGATTAAAATCTGCGTCTGGTATGACAACGAATGGGGTTATTGTTGTCGCTTAGGCGATCTTGCCGCTTTCGTAGCGCAGAAAGGGTTATAACCTCACCGTATTTCACTATCGCCGCATTACAAGATAAGCCAACCTCTACAAAAGAGGGAGGATACCGTGCCCACAAGCATAGTATCCTCCCTCTAAACGTTTATCTTACCGCTGTCTTATGATTTATAGTGGCTGGTGTCGGCTTTTTTATTCTTGAAAGCCGGTACAGCACAGATGGCTCCCAGTACGAGAATAATGGCGTTGACAATAGTCCACCGGTCAACTAGCACCATTGGATTACTCATGTTCTCAGTTAGTATGAAGACTATAACGCCGGCAATAGCAGCTATTATGGATAAGA
>WRDV01000053.1 GCA_009779655.1 Dehalococcoidia bacterium | reverse complement strand
GCATTGACCAGAAAACCATAGAGGCATATATCACGAATCAAGGCAACGCCGACTCTGGACAAAACAACTTTAAGTTGTTTTGAAGCAGTGAATACCCCGACCGTAAGGTCGTGGGAAGTTTATCAGTTAATTCTTTTGAAAATATATTTTGCTCAACAGCATTTTTCGCGCTTTCAACGAACTTTTTCTCAATCTTAGCGAGTTCGTCTTTTTCAGGGTTTAGTCTTCCCTGTTCCGCGATTTCAGCTCTTTTTAATGCACTGTTAAGTGCATCCATTATCTCTGTTTTAGTATTCTTGATTGTAACTTCTGGTTCAGACATGGCTGTAAACTCCTTTGTTGCAACGTATTTTTACAACTTTCCTGCGCTAATTATTCCACACCGCAGCGAGTTTAACAAGGCAGTATGAGGCCAAAGTGAGACCTGACGAACGATAGAGGCCATCTATGCTCGATTAACACATGTTTTAGCCAGATAAGCATATGTTATGGATTTGGCGCTAGCTGCGAAGTGCATGCGGGGCAGCGCGTAGCTTCTGTGTTGATTTCAGTTTTGCAATATGGACATGTATGAACTGGTTGTGGCGCAGGTTCTTGCTTTTTAGTTAGTGATATGAGTTTGTTCATGCCTTTTATCATCAAAAATACGACAACTGCCATAATGAGAAAATTGATCAGACTTGTAATAAACGCGCCATACATGATGGTTGTGCCAAGCACATTGAGAACTAACCTATCAAAGTTACTACCTACGAATATACCGAGGATTGGAGATAAAATATTGTTGGTCAAAGACGCGACAACGCCTTGCAACGCGCCGCCAATGATGATACCAATAGCAAGTGCTATGATGTTACTTTTTAAAGCAAACTCTTTAAATTCCGTAAATACTTTTTTCATGTTCGGCACGTTTCACTTTCGTTGAATAGCTATACTTGGCCTGCGTGATATTTTACTTCCATTTTCGTTAAAACATGCCATAATTATAGCACTTAACATGTAGGCGGTATACATCTTTCATAGGAAAAGTTACTATTTTTTGAGAAAATGACGTGCTTAACTGGCTGTAACCTATTTGGGCGAAACATTGTTATGGCTAATGTGAAACCTATTGTATTATTATATACACTATTCCATTATGGGTAAATTGTTAAGCGGAAGCTACAAGTAGTAATTATGCAAGCATTCTGCAAAGTGTACGTAAAAAGAGAGCTTCAATAGATACCTGTTGAGGAAGAAATGTGCCGTGTCTAATAAGAAAATAATTTCGTTGACCTGCTATGGGCATTCTGTCGTCGTTTATATAATAATATTTTTGATAGGGATGTTGAGAGATTATCCAAGTCTTACTGCTTGGGGATTTGTGAGTTTTCACTTAATGATGCCTATACTGTCCTTTGTTACAGCGCTGGTCTTAAATGCTACCAACGCTTACTTAAAATGGCTGTATCCATATTTTATTAGCGTATTTGGTTTAGCTATAGCAACAACAGTTTCCTATGTGAAGTTGTCAGCGTATGTAATAGTTTCTGACACGTGGCGCGTTTGCGTTATATCGACTTTTTTAGGCTCACTTTTAGGATTATTAATTCGGATTTCGCTCATAATAAAAAGCAAGAAATTGTAATTATAGAGATACCAATTAAATAATAGACATATAAGATATAACTGATCTTGCCTCCGAAAAGTCCAATATGTTACGGACTCATACAAAAGATTGACACTTCAGTTATGGCTGTGTTATCTTAAAAGTTCTATAAATAGACCTTGGAAGCTTGTCCGTTCCGTTGGGACGGATTTATAATTTTCTGGGGGTATTGTATGAAAAGCGAAATAGTGAAGAATGGTATTGAAAGAGCGCCTCACAGGTCACTGTTGCGTGCCGTAGGAGTTAAACCGGAAGATCTCAAAAAACCTTTCATAGGGATAGTTAACTCTTTCGCTGAAATTGTTCCCGGCCATATACATCTGCATAAGCTGGCGCAAAGTGTCAAAGACGGCGTGCGCCATGCAGGTGGCATTCCTTTTGAGTTCAACACAATAGCTGTATGTGACGGCATTGCCATGAATCACTCAGGCATGAAATATTCTCTGCCATCGCGGGAGCTGATTGCCGATTCTGTTGAAATCATGGCGCAGGCGCATCAATTTGATGCATTGGTGTTCATCCCTAATTGCGATAAGGTTATCCCTGGCATGCTGATGGCAGCCGTGCGACTAAATATCCCATCCGTTTTTGTTTCCGGCGGTCCTATGCTGGCAGGGCAATGGAATACACCAGAAGGCATCAAAAAAGTGGATCTAAACTCTGTTTTTGAAGGTGTTGGCAAAGTGTTAAACAATAATATGACTCAAGATGAGCTTGAGTCGTTGGTAGACAGCGCATGTCCCGGATGCGGCTCGTGCGCTGGTATGTTTACCGCCAATACCATGAATTGTCTTACCGAAGCACTTGGTATAGGGCTTCCGGGCAACGGCACTATTCTCGCTGTTGAAGAACGTCGCTATAAGCTAGCATGGCAGGCAGGCGAATGCGCAGTCAAGTTGTTTGAGGAAAATCTATGCCCTCGCGACATAATAAATTACGATTCATTACATAACGCTTTCGTTGTGGATATGGCCTTGGGCGGCAGCACTAATTCTGTGTTGCATCTTATGGCAGTGGCGCATGAAGCCGGCGTGAATTATTCTCTAGATGCTATAAACGCCATAGGTGAGAAAACGCCTTGTCTTTCAAGCTTACGTCCTAGTGGAACATACCACATTGAGGATCTTGACCGTGCCGGTGGCATACCGGCCGTGATGAAACAACTTGTAAAACACTTACATCTTAATTCGACAACAGTTTTAGGGCGTAGTATTAAAGACATAATAGATCAGGCTGAGATTAAGGATGCTGATGTTATTCGTTCTGAAGCAGCGGCTTACTCGCAAAAAGGCGGATTAGCTATACTATTCGGCAATATCGCGCCGGAAGGAGCCGTGGTGAAGCGCTCTGCGGTCGCACTTGAAATGATGCAGCATAGCGGACCCGCGCGCGTGTTCAATTCTGAGGACGAGTCCACTAAAGCCATTATGGAAGGTAGAATTCAATCGGGCGATGTGATTGTCATACGCTATGAGGGCCCAAAGGGTGGTCCTGGTATGCGCGAAATGCTTACGCCAACGTCGCTTCTTGCAGGTATGGGGCTGGATAAATCTGTTGCTCTAATAACAGACGGACGTTTTTCAGGCGCGTCACGCGGTGCGTCTATTGGACATGTTGCGCCTGAGGCAGCCCTTGGTGGTCCCATCGCTGCCATAAATGAGGGAGATATCATTGAAATTGATATACCAAACTGCAGGCTTAGTGTTAAACTTAGTGAGGAAGAAATAATAGAGCGTTTGTCGGCATTGCCGATATTTAAGCCGCGCGTAAGCGGTGGCTATTTGGCGCGTTATATGAACAATGTGACAACTGCCAGCCGCGGAGCGGTGTTTATATAGGAGATACCATATGAAACTAACGGGTGCGCAAATAGTATGTGAAAGCCTGCTAAAAGAGGGTGTGGACACCGTCTTTGGTATATTGGGAGGGCAGATATTACCTCTGTATGATACGCTCACTCAGTATCCACAGTTGCGCCATATCCTTACGGGACATGAGCAGGGGGCAGCGCATGCCGCCGAAGGCTATGCCCGTTCCACCGGCAAAGTAGGTGTATGTTTTGCCACGTCCGGCCCCGGTGCCACTAATTTGGTTACCGGTATCGCTGATGCGTATCTTGATTCAACTCCGCTTGTAGCAATAACAGGACAGGTAGGACGCTTGTTTATTGGTAAGGACGCGTTTCAGGAAATTGATATTACGGGTATTACTTTGCCAATCACAAAGCATAATTATTTAATAACGGAAGCGGCTGATATTGCGCGTACCATCAAAGAAGCTTTCTATCTGGCGCGTAGCGGACGTCCCGGACCGGTGCTTATTGATATACCTAAAGATGTGCAGACAGAACAAGCGGATTTTGTCTATCCCGTGCGCATAGACTTATCCGGCTATAAGCCTACCATTTCCGGTCATGCAACACAGGTTTCTAAGGCGGTTAAGCTGATAACGTCGGCCAAAAAGCCGGTTATTCTCGCTGGTCATGGCGCCATCATCTCAGGCGTTTATGATGAGCTTAGGTCACTTGCCGAGACTGCGCAGATACCTGTTGTCACTACTTTGCTTGGTATTTCTTCTTTTCCTGAAAGCCATAAGCTTTCTTACGGTTGGCTTGGCATGCATGGTTTGGCGTATGCCAACTTGGCTGTTATGGAGGCGGACTTGTTAGTTGCTGTCGGGTTGCGCTTTGATGATCGCGCCACTGCTAAGGTATCTACGTTTGCACCTCACGCGAAGGTTATACATATTGATATTGATCCGGCTGAGATAGGCAAGAATGTGCATGTGGACATACCGATCGTGGGTGACGCTAAAAATGTGCTGAAAGCTATCAATAAGCATATGCAGCCGCTGGAGCATACAACTTGGCTGAAACAGTTGGACCGATGGCGCAAAGAACATCCGTCAATTGCAATACGTGATACGGACACTTTATTGCCACAGTATGTTATTCGCAAAATATGGGAGGCAACAAAAGGCGATGCCATTGTTGTCGCAGGCGTAGGACAGCATCAGATGTTTGCCGGACAGCATTGGTTCTATGACAAACCAAACTCTTTCATAACTTCAGGCGGTTTAGGGACTATGGGTTTTGAACTGCCTGCTGCGCTGGGAGTAAAAACAGGGAAACCTACTGAGAATGTGTGGTGCATTGCCGGAGACGGAAGCATACAAATGACTATTCAGGAGCTTTCCACAATTGCGCGCGAGAACATCGGAGTCAAGATAGCTATTCTCAACAACAATTACCTTGGTATGGTGCGTCAATGGCAGCAGATTTTCTATGAGCGCCGCTATATGGCAACTCCGTTGCATTGTCCGAACTTCGTGAAGCTGGCGGAGGCTTATGCCATACCGGCGGAGAATGTGAAAGCCAAGAAAGATGTCACTCTGGCGGTGAAGCGTGCTATGGCCATTAATGGCCCGTATATCATTAATTTTGAGGTTGCTCCGGAGGAGAATGTTTATCCATTTGTGCCTCCGGGCGCATCACTGCATGAATTTATTGAGGCTCCTCAAAAGGAGGTTTTGTAATGATTCCGTCGCAGCATATAATAACGGCTTTAGTGTATGACAAGCCCGGAGTGCTCAATCGCGTAGCTTCTCTCTTCCGTCGCCGTGGCTTTAATATCGCTAGTATCGCCGTCGGAGCGTCTGAGGTATCTGATGTGTCGCGCATGACTATTGTGGTGGACGGTGCGAACACCATGGTAGAACAGGTGCGCAAGCAGCTGGATAAAGTAATAGATGTTATTAAGGTGTCCGATATCACCGGCGATACCACAATTACGCGCGAACTAGCACTTATGAAGGTAAAAAGCACGCCGGCTACGCGCAGTGAAATCATGCAGATTGTGGACATTTTTCGGGCTAAAATTGTTGATGTGGCGGTGGACTCGCTTACTGTGGAGGTTACGGGGGATGAACTCAAAGTGTCATCGTTGTATAATCTGCTGAAGGGGTTTGGTATTAAGGAGATTTCACGCACAGGTATTATTGGCATGACGCGCGGTGTTACGTTTGCTGGCGATGAAGACGTAAACAAGGAATAACCGAAATTATTTATTATAAAAAGGGGGGAATGAAAATGGCGACTATTTATTATGACGAAGATTGTGATTTGGAGGTTATCAAAGATAAAACCATTGGCATTATAGGCTACGGTAGCCAAGGCTGCGCTCAGGCTCTCAATTTGCGAGACAGCGGGCTCAATGTCATTGTTGCCGAGAAGGCAGAGTCAATTAAGAAGGCTCAGGCAGATGGCTTTGATGTCATGTCTGCCGCTGAGTTGGCTAAAAAGGCTGATGTTATTGTCATGCTGGCGCCTGATACAGCACAGGCCAAGATTTATAAGGATGACATCGCGCCTAGTCTTACTGTTGGGAAAGTGCTTTTATTTGCTCATGGTTTTAATATTCACTACGGGCAGATTATGCCGCCGGATGATGTTGATGTTGCTATGATCGCGCCAAAAGGGCCGGGTAAGATGGTGCGCGATGTATATGCACAGGGAAATGGCGTGCCGGCTCTAATTGCGGTCCATCGAGATGCTACAGGCAATGCGCAACAGGTTGCTCTGGCATATGCCAAGGGCATTGGCGCATCGCGCGCCGGAATATTGGAAACTACTTTTGGAGAAGAAACCGAAACGGATCTATTTGGTGAGCAAGCTGTACTATGCGGCGGCACGTCTGCCCTTATTAAAGCTGGGTTCGAAACACTTGTTGAAGCTGGTTATCAGCCGGAGATTGCTTACTTTGAATGTTTGCATGAACTTAAGCTGATTGTAGACCTTATTTACAAAGGTGGCATTTCATACATGCGCAACTACATCTCAGAAACCGCAAAGTATGGCGATTATACACGCGGTCCGCGCGTAGTGAGCGACGATGTGTATGATGAGATGGGAGAAATTCTCGCTGAGATCCAAGATGGACGCTTTGCCCGTGAGTGGGTTCTAGAAAATCAGGCCGGTCGTCCGGTATATAACGCTCTCAAAAACATGGAAAGAGAGCATCTCATTGAAGAGGTAGGCGAAGAATTGCGCGAGATGATGCCGTGGCTTAAAGAGTCAAAATAGTGTACTTATACTTAAATTAAGTGTAAGAAATAAGGAGACAGCATGCTGTCTCCTTATTTCTTATCATGACCTAAACTCCGCAAATAACTATCCTATACAAGCACAAAAGTCACAGTGTTAGCTTTAGATGCTTTCCGAAATGTATATGATATAACGTCTAAAAGTACCACAAAAAGCCCCTTTTATTCAGT
>WRDV01000052.1 GCA_009779655.1 Dehalococcoidia bacterium | reverse complement strand
TGATGACGCTGACAGTTTCCTTCAGCAACTGATCGTAGTTACGATCATCTAAGTTTGGTATTTGTATTGGCATAGCGTCTCATCCTAGTTTGCGATTTGAATATCGATAGTGCCCGGCGTGCACAGTTCATATTTAGAAAGATAAGCGATATCGGTGATTGGCTGCGATCTCATAATAGTCATTTTTAGCGGATCCGCTTTACCATCTAAACTGACAAGTGTTACATTTGTATGATTGCGGAATATCTTAATATCTAAGACGAGCTTATTTCCGCCAGGCGTATATTTTTCAGGGGGAGAGGTGATATTCTCATATGGGATAAGAGCTTTCACTTTGCTCCGGACGCATTCCAAAATAATGCCGGCCCGTAGCTCCAAGTCTTTTGTCGTGCAGTGCATGACGGCGGTATAACCAGCGCTATTATTGCGCAAGGCAGTTACTTCAAGCACGTCCGGATGTACCAGCGTAATCTTTGCATTGTCTAAGAACGGACGCCTGTTACTCAGCATATCTTGAGTAAGCTGGCAATAGCAACCTATATCTTTGCTCAATGTAGTCGTAAAACCATCGTCGAAAACTACTTTACTGCCGGCAGGGAAATCCATCAGAATCGGAGTGACAAAAGCATTTTGCCCTGCGCCATAAATGAGTACGCACGTGATATTAAGCATATCGCCCTCTCTCAAACCGGTGACGCGCATGGCGGCGGGCAATATGTCGCTTGTGATTGTTTCAGCAAGTAACCACTGTTCTGTGACTTCGCCATATGCGCCATGCACTGAGAGTAAGCTTCCTGCCGGATATATTTCCTCAAGGCGAATATCATTTGTGCGTAGTGTCAGTTCGCGCTGGACAGCAGCAGGAGATATTGATACGGTACTGGCAAGAGTATGCTTAACTCCGGTAACCGACTCAAGTGCAGCGCATATCTCTGAGAGGTAAACATCTCGCCCGAATTCCCACCCTTTATCGCCGGGTCCTCCAAAGCGCGGATGAAGGAATGTTTGCAGGCGCTCGATGGCGCGTTCCCTGACAACATTACTGTCGAAAGGATTTATGGGAACCAGCTTAGCAGCTATGTTAACCGTAATATAACGCGGCCCAATAATCCCAAAACTCATATTACTTAATGCCGCCGGAATGCGCTCAGTAAGATAGTTACGGATACGAGTGGATAGCTCTCCGTCAGGAAGAGGGCGCAGGCCTTCTTCAGCAGGAAGTAATATGAGCGTAAATGGGCGGCGACTATCTCCCGGCAGGCACTTGACACGGTCAACGGACGCGCCTGCTGTCTCTATGACAAGCCATTCAATATCCTGAGCGGTCACGCCGCGCATTCTATGTCTTAGTACCATCGGACCGCGATTTAGAATACTTGGTATACTCTCGGGTTGCGCGCCACCTGTAGCAGGTATTGGATTATATACATTCTCAATATTCTTGAATGCGGAAGAGAGTCTTGTAATGCTTCCGACTGGCAGATTACCTCTAGTTCCGCCTCCATACCTATAGTCTGCGCTGATATCGGCCCCTTTCTCAGGTACCATGCCGCAGATGCCGTTGCCAAAACTGACCTCGCCGGTTGTGCGATCAAGCACATAATGTCTGCTATTTGGGTGTGATGCGCCAAAGCTATTCTGCTCTTGCCAAACCGCCCAATTCTCCTGCTCAAGAGTAATCGGATTCTGCCTGACTTCGACTGATGTTTCTGATAGTTCAGCCGCAGTAGGAGCTTCTGTTTCGCGCACCCAAATAAACTGCCCTACGAGAACAGGCGCGCCCCGAATCATAAATTTTTGGTTGGCATAGCCATTTGAAATACCCAGTGCTTCGCGCTTAACTGTGATTGCGTGTTCAGTCGGCACGGCATTTAAGTAAAGTCCATTCAACCTGCGAGGACTGCTATTTGATATGCGCACCCAATAGCGCCTAATATTGTCAAACAGTTCCGTATGTGCGGCATCGAGAGGAGTGAGAAAGCGCACCATACCTGAGCGCGAAAGACCTGCCGTATTATCGGTCACATAGAGCGGTTTCCAGCCGCCTTGTGTTAGATATTCCCACGCAGGAATAATGCCATCTGACAAGACCGGCTCATCAGCTATTGCCTCTGCATCTGCGTAGAGCGACATTGGCTCATGCGCGGAAAACTGATCAAACCCTAAATAGAACGCTGTTTTCTCAAGCTCGGGGTATTTGCCGGAAGAAGGCTGAGGGTCTCCTATCTGCGTGTAGATGTGTCCCCTTTGGCGATAAACTTTGCATTCATTGCTATATGTCATGCTTTGGCTGATTGAGAATACTCTTATACATAAAGGTATGAACTTGCCATTTTCGTCTTTTGCATTTGAGACATAGCCCCCTGATTTTTGCGGCAGGGTCGCACGCAGCCAACAACCATTCACACCGCTTACTTTGCGAGGCGAGGCGTCAGGCGGGCAATCGAAGCGTATGTAAGCAGTGTCGCCGGCAAAGCCCGGTCTAGGGTATAAGGATTCAACAGTGTTAGGGGATATAGTCTTCCAATCATCTTGTGTGGAATAGTACCACTGTAAGCTTTTCCAAATGTCGCTATCGTCTTTGTTTATCTGTACTTTTATAGTTACACGAGAATTTGGTATGCCAAGCAGATTTGCCATATGAATGTAGAAAGAATCGCCTGTTTGCGGTTCTTTGCCAAAAGGTAAAAAATAAGCGTCCGAATTGAGGTGAGTGTTGTGAGTAAAGAGATGTTCCGGTATGCGTTCGTAAGAAGACGTAGTTATTCTAGCTGATAAATTAGGCTGAGCGTCAGCTTGAGCCTTGGTGTCCAAACTACTATTTAGTGTGAATTTCAGGAATCGCCCACCGGGAAGCTCATGCCTGCCGCCCAGATGTTCAACCGGCATTGGCGTGATTGATGGTTTTCCGTCTACAACAAAAGAAAATGTAAGAGATGTAAGTAAGGCAGCCACTTCAGGCTCAATCGGTATGGTCTCGTTGCCATTACTATAAACCCATGCGGCTTCGGCAAACGACATAGGGAACGATCCATGATCGACAAGCAGTGTTAGTTCAATTCCCTTTGGGCGTTCTATTGACAGGGCTACATCTTCAATGAAATAGTATGAATCCAGCATGTTGTGTTCGCCGATAAAGGGCGTAAACCCTACCCCTTCCATAGAGTCAGTATAGTTTCCATAGCGTCCGCGTTTAGGCTCAAGTGTGTACGCACAGGTGATAGCTGACGGCACGACGGTTAGCTCCTCAGTTGTCTCAAATACGACTTGCGGACCTCCGTCGGACGTTTTTGCGGTTATAGCTGTGCCAAGAGGCACGGATAAAGGCAACGAATTTTCTTCCAAAGTAAATACTACCGGTGCTCGCGCAGGAACCGGCGGCAATGGACTTATATTCATAGCGTCCAAAAACGCCAGTTTTTGCTTCTCAGGAACGCGATTTAGGCGCTCAATAATTATTTCCATAAGCCTGCCAAAC
Source organism: Dehalococcoidia bacterium (assembly GCA_009779655.1). Classification (GTDB taxonomy): domain Bacteria; phylum Chloroflexota; class Dehalococcoidia; order Dehalococcoidales; family UBA1222; genus WRNG01. The sequence goes on along the minus strand of WRDV01000052.1, from coordinate 3,552 downwards.
GTGTGTTGCAGCATAACGCCGGGGTCTGATTCATTATCAGGATTCCAATCCGGTATGCGGTCCTGCGCATTGGATCGCAGTTTGGACAAAATGTTATCAAACTTACGGTTATCCATTAATGGCGATTGCGAGGTCATTTCATTACCTCCTAACACTCAGAACAAGCTGATCGGAAACGTTGTTCGACTTAATGCGATAGCGTAGTTCTACGCACAATACAGCAGGGTCTCGTGCGGTATTGCGCACATGAACGTCAAGAAGCTCAACGCGCGGCTCAAATCGCGCGATTGTGTTTCTGATATCGCGCTTAATAAGCGATGTTGTGGTGGCATCTATTCCTTCAAATAAATAGGCGTTGAGTCCGCTACCGAAATCCGGTCGCATGACGCGTTCGCCTTGTGCGGTCAATAGGATACTGCGAAGCGATTGCTTGACGTGATCTTCATAACTGCAAGCGGCAAGGCGTCCATTCACTTCTACTCGCATCGGGAAAGCCAGTCCAATTTGTTTTTTATTATCCTCATATGGCTGAGACATAAAGCTCTCCTTTCTATCCAATCATGACGGTTCCGCTAGCTATGATGGTACCGCCCTGCGGCATACCATCATCATTGCATGTGTCAGCAGGATCGCCGTTACGCGCGGCAGGCTGACCGCCTATCATAACAGTTGCACTGCCGCCTGAAACAGTAGCAGAATCAAACGGCGGGTTCACAAAAGTACCGCCTTGGGGTATATGCGGCGGCATATTTGTGGCAGTACTATTAACTGTTGCCGCCGGAGCTCCCATTATGAAAACGCTTTGGCACAGGCCGCCATCTATGATGCCGTTAAATGGATGCGGCACCATCACAGGCGGAGCCGTTCCCGGCGGCTGTATTTGGTGTATATCCAAAGCTGCAATGGTATCTCCCTGTTTGGCTGCCGGACTTCCCATGTAATTCCCTTAGTTGATATTTACAGCGCTCGCTTTGAGCTCGGCTGAGTTGCCTCCGTCAAGCACAAGCGAAGACTTAGACTTAATTTCCACGGAATCTGCCTCCAGTTTAATCTTATTGCCCTTAATAGTTACATCTTTGTCAGCTTGTATTGTAAGCTTTGACTGGGATGTGAGCGTAATACAATTGTCGCTTGTCGCAATCACAATAGAATTTTCGTTTTTGTCGATAATGGTAATACTTTCCTCGTCTTTGGTATCATTTAACATAACTGTATGACCGGCGCTCGTTTTGATCATCTTGATATCGTTTGCAGCGCCTATGCCTTCTGGCGGCAGCTTTTCTTTACTCCATAAACCACCCAGTACATAGGCAGTCGACAAATCGCCTTGAGCAAATGCAACGAGCACCTCATCGTCGATTTCCGGTAAGAAGCAATGGCCTCTGTCAGATCCTGCCAGAGGGGATACCACCCTTGCCCATAGTTCAGGTCCGTCCGGCAATGCCGGTAGCGACAGACGCACGCGCCCCTGTTTCTCGGGATCGTTTGTATCAATAACTAAAGCGGTCATTAAGTTTTGATTATTCACACGACCATCCTTGCTTCAAATTCTGTGGCGTATCCTCTTTTACTAAGTCTATGTATTGCGCGTGTGACAAAGTAATCACCATCAAAGCGGCCGGTGCTCGCTATTCTAAGCATAGTACCGCCTAAAAGATCAGTGTTGCCGGCACATGACCCGGTCGCAGTGACAAGAGCTTGTCGATCGCGTAATGTGTCGGATATAAACTGCTTTGCGTCGCTTGCACAGGTAATCAGTGAATCGTGCATATTAAGCACCGAGCGTTTGCCGGATCCTCGTTCCATCATGCTGCGCCCGGCGGATGAGAGAAACAAAAGGTCATCGCGCGGTCTGGCTACTGTTTCAACATAGTTTTCATCAATCGAAACATCTCTACCGCGTACTTCAAGGGTGTTAACGCGTCCATTTAGACAGAGCCTCGGGAAAAATGCCCTTAAATCATTGCCCCATGTTAGTGTCAGCTCTCCGCGGTTTGGGGGTGTGTGCGTAAAAAACACACGATCATCCGTATTATAAAGGTAGTAATCATTGAGAGCAGCCAGCATTGTAAGGAAATCAAGATCAGAACGGTTATCCTGAACACGCGGCACATTTCGCGCGGAGGTTTCCTCGACAGTCGGTTTTAACCCGGCATCGTTAAGTATTGTTTGAGCAATGGCACTATCCGGAAGCGCTTCTCCATTACTAGTTTCATACCTGCGGTAACTCGTGCCGCGAGACAGACGATGGAGCATATCATATCCTGTAATACGCGTAAAAACTCCTTGGGCGGACATCTCGGCTAAAACAGTGCTTATCTCTCCTGTGATAAGTTTCTTGAAGGTTCCTTTGTACCCAAGCGATATCTCTAATCGGACACCTTCATGCAGAGAACCGTTACCTCTGTCTATCAGCGCCAGTGTGTTATCAACAAGTTTAAGCGCGAAACTGCCCGGCAGATTCACACGGCTTTCCACCATGACATCAGTCACCGCTTCAATCGATATTTGCGACAGGGATGCTCCGTCGCATTTTATCTCAACACCGGGGGCAGTGTAATCCTGCATTAGACCTTGTCAACTCCTAAATAGATGATATCAGCTTGCCTACCATGTCGCCGTTGTTGAATAACAGTGGATTGTCGATAGAATTTGCTTCAGCTATTTCACGCCACTTCGCCGGATCGTTGCATACACAAACAGCTATGTCGCTTAACGTTTGCTTCGCTTGGACTTGGATAGATGGTTTTGCCTTAGGAGCAGCGCTCTTCGCTTGGGTAGTCTGCACACTTGTATTATCAGGCTCACAGCGCAGAAATGTTACTACCAATGTAGCGCGCAACGCGTGTCCCTCAGAGTTAAAATAATCGTACGTCTGATCAATTGACGTTATAATACTTGGAAAATTAAAGTCGCCCCATGCGAATATAAGTTTGGGAGGCTCTTTCTTCTCTTTGGATACTTTAGCTAATTCCAGTATCGGATTTACGGCAGAACTGACATCACTGCCGTCGCGCGTAGTATCAAAGAAAAACTCAACCGTTAGAACATCGGTGTCCTTCTTAATAAACTGCTGCTGGTCTTGAGCGCCGCCCGGGATTTTAGGATCGGCATAGCTGTTTGAGCTCTTCACTTTCAGCGACGGCGGATTGAACATCACAGTGATAGGCTCAAACTCCTTTTTGTCAGTATTGATAATGATAGCTTTTGTCAAAGGCACTAATACCACCCCCTGCGCTCGTGTTCATTCCACGCCGACTCGCGTACAATGCGTCCCAGTTCCTCGGCTAACGGGCGGAAAGCATCCGCAGATAAGAGCTCGTCCATATTAGGTTGCGCAGCCGGCGTTAGCACTTGACTAAGCATAGATGTGACACCCTGGGGTATGTTTTTGATGTTCCCGAGCGATGGAAGCGAGGATAAGACGCTGTCTTTGCCCTTCGAAATAGCACCCGTTGCCATACCGCCGATGTCCGGCATTTTGCTTAAGTACTTATCCGGGTTTAAGGCATCCTTGATATTTGGCAGAGATTTGGTAACGTCGCTCAGCTT
>WRDV01000051.1 GCA_009779655.1 Dehalococcoidia bacterium | reverse complement strand
TACCAGTTCCCGATGGCCCAGTTCATAGCCTACCTTCAATTCTTCGCGCGGATCATGATATAGCCCGGAGAATAGTTCTTTGTACATCTCTGCCACGCGACGCGGCGTATCCAGTAAGCCGTCCCGCTGCGGATCTTCGCCGATGGCTACAATAATTTTAGCAACAGCTTCTTGGATAGCTTTTTCGTCTATCATAACTTTTCCTATCTTTGCGCTTGAGCCTAAGCGCTGTGCTTTGCTGGCAGTAATGAATCACGCTAACTCAAGCATAGTGTTTTTTCGATAGCGAGCAAATCCGCTGGCAGCTTAATAATATCTGGCGCGCTCTTGGTTGCAGTATCGGGATCCTTCAGCCCATTTCCGGTAACAATACATACAATACGAGCACCGGCAAAACTGCGCCCCGCCTTGACCAGCTTAAGCAAACCGGCCAGCGGAGCAGAAGACGCCGGCTCGCCAAACAAACCTGCCTTAGCAGCCAGCATATGGTAAGCAGCTAGTATTTCTTCGTCAGTCACCATATCAATCAACCCGCCCGATTCATCACGGGCAGCAACGGCTTTCTGCCATGAAGCAGGATTGCCAATGCGAATAGCGGTAGCAATGGTCTCCGGTTTTTCAACCGGATGCCCAAGCACAATCGGAGCAGCGCCGGCAGCCTGAAAACCCATCATTTTAGGAGTATGCGCAGCCTTACCCAGCTTATAATACTCCGAAAAACCTTTCCAGTAGGCCGTAATATTGCCTGCATTCCCTACAGGTATAAATACGTAGTCAGGAGCATCGCCAAGCGTCTCAATAATTTCAAACGCCCCGGTCTTTTGCCCTTCAATGCGATGTGGATTGATCGAATTCACAAGCGTCACCGGATATTTTGATGTAAGCCCGCACACTATATCGAGGGCTTGATCAAAATTACCTTGTATGGCAATTATTTTAGCCGCATGCCTAATGGCCTGCGCCAGCTTACCAAATGCAATTTTGCCATCCGGAATAAGGATAATAGATTCCATACCTTGGCTGGCAGCATAGGCCGAGGCCGAAGCCGAGGTATTGCCTGTGGATGCGCACATCACAGCTTTACAGCCATCTTCTTTGGCCTTAGCAATAGCCATAACCATGCCGCGGTCCTTGAAAGAACCCGTGGGGTTACACCCTTCCAACTTGAAGTACAATTCCTTACAGCCGACAATCTGCTCAAGAGCCGTCGCGCGCACTAACGGGGTATCGCCTTCGCCAAGGGTAAACATCGGTGTCTTATCAGTAATAGGCAGATAATCCTTATATTTGAAAAGCAAGCCTTGTTTAGACATATTCCCCCATCTCCACACGTACGAAATTATGCACTTCTTTGACAACATCCAGCTTCTTGAAATCTGCAAAGGCCGATTGTATAGCTTCTTCTTTAGCCGGATGTGTCATTATTACAATTTCCGCTGTTTTGTCAGGCGCAGTTTCTTTTTGGATAGCAGAAGCAATAGAGATATTATGCACGCCAAAAGCTGATGCAACCTGCGCCAACACACCGGGCTGGTCAGCGATAGACATACGTATGAAGTAACGCGTTACAATCTGTGCCATTGGCTTGATGCGCGCCTTATCATTTTGCCTCAAAATCGGCTCATGCCGGCCTGATACAACCTGTCGCGCGATAGCAACCGCATCAGCAACTACCGCGCTTGATGTAGCTGAAGCGCCGGCTCCTTTACCGGTGAAAGTCACCTGTCCCGTAAGATCTCCGTCCACAAGCACAGCGTTATACACGCCATCAACCTTAGCAAGAAAACCATCTGCGGGAATAAACACGGGGTGAACCCGCGCTTCAATTTCTCCGTCATCCTGTTTTGCAATAGCCAGTAGTTTAATGGCAAAACCCATTTCTCTGGCATATTGGAAATCCTGTCTCGACAGCCGCGAGATTCCCTCGCAGAATACCTGCTCAGGGCCCACGCGGCTTCGAAAAGCAAGCGTGGCCATTATAGCAATTTTATAAGCCGCATCGATACCCTCTATATCATTGCGCGGATTAGCTTCGGCATAACCCAACTTCTGAGCTTGCGATAAGGCAACTTCAAAATCTGTGCCGTCTTTGGCCATAGTGCTCAAAATATAGTTGGTAGTTCCATTAATGATGCCGTAGATGCCATTAATACGATTAGCAATCAAGTCGCGCTGGAATGGCGCAATCAGAGGAATGCCGCCGCCGACAGATGCTTCATAGCGTATGCTGACATTGTTCTGCTCAGCCAGCATAAACAACTCCGCTCCATGCTTAGCGATGACTTCCTTGTTGGCGGTTACCACATGTTTATGGGCCTTAATGGCGCGCTTTTGATACTCAAATGCCGGATACTCTCCGCCGATAAGCTCAATAATGATGTCCACGTCCGGCAAATTAAAGAATTCTTCATCGTCGGTTGTGAACAACTTTGGATCCATCGCTTGCACCTGCGGACGAGACAAGTCGCTCTCAATAACCTTGATTTTGCGCAAAGCAACAGCGCAACCGGCGCATCCCGATAGCAAATGCGCTCTTTCAATCAGCACATTTGCGACTTTGCTACCGATAACACCAATGCCCATCAGCCCTATGCCAATGGTTTTCTGAGCCATAGCCTCTCCTATTTGCCTGCTCGTGACACAGCAAAGTCGCGCTTGTCTTCATCAAGATAGCTTATTACCGAATATGTCTGCGTATCAGCCTTTAGCTCCTCTAGCCAAGCTTTATAAGCCTTGTCGATAAGAGTAGCTCGATCCTCTGCCGAAACATTTTCATCTGCTTTGACGGAAACGACTTTAAACAACCAATAACCGCCTTTAGTTTCCTGATCAGTATCCTCAATCGGATCGCTCACTTTGCCGATAGCAGTACTGTTACCGGAAACGTAAGCGGCATAAGCCTTATTAATATCGGAGTACTTCATCCATCCAAGGTCGTCCTTGTCTTCATCCGACCAGCATTGTGAGTACTGTTCTGCCAATACAACAAAGCTCTCGCCGCGATCTAGTCTCGATTTAATATCTTTTGCTTCTTCCAAGCTGGAAAGCAACATGCCTGAGACTCGTACCTCGCCTTTGTCCTCGTCGCGACCGGTGACTTTCACCAGCCAATAGCCAATCGACTTGGCGCTACTGTCATCATAATATACTCCTAAACTGCCGACGGGCTGTTTAAAAATGGCGTCATCCATGCCTTGAGAAAACAATATGGTATCAAACACACCTTTCGGATGAGCGCCCAGCGCGCTATCGCTCTTGGTCGTACTATTCAATGAATACTCTGCGGCAAGAGTCTCAAAGCTCTCGCCTAGGGCAAGACGCGCAAGAATTTCATTTACTTGGCTTTGACTTTCCAATAACATAGCCGCCACATCGCGATACTCGGCCGTAGCGGGCACATTAATACCAAAATAATCTTCGCGCAAACGCTGCTCTAAAAGCTGTTTGCGCACTAAATCGCGCGTAGCCGCATTGCTCTGTATCGTCACGCCATAGTACGGACCGTAGAATTCATTCCACGCTTTGATATACTGCTTCACATCATCGTCAGTAACTGTGATGCCAAGCTTAGCGCTAGCAATGCGAACTATAGCGCTGTCCTCGATGCTCCGCTCCGCGCTATCCAAGAAATATTCCGCAAACTGAATATATTCGCCGGAAACATAGGTAAGCATATTGACAAAATATGCCATGTTATATTTCTCTCCGCATACCTCCATCACATCTGCGCGCATATGACGATCAATCGGGAGATATTGCCTAAAAAACCAACCCGAAGCCATAATAACGACAACTACAGCGACAATAGTCACGCCAATAATTCCGGTAATCCGCTGACGCAACTCCTGTTGCTGCCAGTAGCTGCGTTGCTTTTTAATACGTTTCACTTTCGGTTCTTTATCTTTTGACAAAGTAGCCCTGCCTTCCAGTTATATCGTTACACTAACTACTGCTTCCGTATTCATGTATTGCAGAATAATTATAAATATAAATCTTTTTATATGCAAAAAGTTTAAGCCGCTAGACAAAATTTCAGTATGTAAATCCATTTCGCCTGCCCGATATTTATCTCTGAGACGTAATCAGTCAGTTGTTGCTTGGAAATATCGTCACGAGGCGACCTACCGCATGCCTCTCGTAATGTAGAATATTCAATGGTATTTTATTCGTAGTTGCGATGAACCGCCTCAACCGTGACCAGCGCGCAATAGCGCAATTGCCAGCGCGACATCATCAACTTTAATTATCTTTTCAAAATTGGTATCATGTACTCTCTGAAGTCGGTATCATATACTGACTTACTATTTTTTTGAGCGGAATTATAAGTGAAAGCCGTCATTTTGTCAGGCGGGCTGGGAACAAGGCTGCGCCCATTGACTTGGAACACGCCTAAATCTTTGGTTCCAGTACTGAACAAACCATTTTTAGAGCATGTCCTACGACATCTCAAAGAGCATGGTATAGATGAAGTTGTGCTGGCGCTTTCCAATCTAGCTTCATCCATACAAGAATACTTCGGTTGTACAAACAGCCTCGATATGAAAATTGACTATGTCATGGAAAGGTCCGCTCTTGGCACGGCCGGAGCTATAAAAAACGCCGCCGAAAAGTTGTCCCATGACAGTTTTTTCGTACTCAATGGTGATATTTTCTCAGATCTTGACTACAGTGCAATGCTCAAGTGCCATCGCGAGAATAATTCTGATGTTACCATAGCGCTCACCGCGGTAGACAATCCTGCAGCTTACGGGCTAGTTGAAACCAAAGGCGATGGGCGTGTGACACGCTTTCTGGAAAAACCGAGACAGGATGAGATAACTACCAATCTTATTAATGCCGGCACATATATCTTTGAGCCCGGTGTTCTTGACATGATTCCGACTGATACAGAATACAGCACAGAACGCCAGCTTTTCCCATCCATGCTGGCATCAGACGCTAGTGTGCGCGCTTTCGCATCATCGGGTTATTGGATTGATATCGGTAGTCCGGAAAAGTACCGCCGGCTAAATTTCGATTTACTCTCCGGCAGGAGCGGCAAATACGGCTTTCAAAACGGCAACGAGGTCGTTACCGGACAAGCCGGACAAGTTCATCCAACGGCTAAACTTGAAGGTCCTGTGTTATTAGGGGATAATTGCGTGGTAGAATCTAATGCTGTTATTATGGGGCCTGCAGTTATTGGAGATCATTGCCACATTGGAGAAGCCGCAACGATATCAGCATCGGTCATATGGCCAAGGGTAACCATAGGAAATGGATGCAAGCTCATCTCCAGTATTGCCGCCGATAATTGCGTATTGCAGTCAGGCTGTGAGATCACACAAGCAATACTAGGAAACCGTGTAAAGATTCTTAAGAACTACAAGCTGCCAACAGGTTCCATGGTGGAACCAAAACAAATCATAGGATAACATATCTAGAAAATTACAGGAGGAGAAATGACCATTATCGACAAGAGCGTGGAGAAGCGTAATTTACAAACCAACGACTATTTTTGGCCGTTAAAGCGTTACCAAGATTTGCACAAACGCTCCATTGACGACCCCGAAAGCTTTTGGGGCGAGCAGGCAAGTTCGCTCACATGGGACAAACCTTGGGATAAGGTGCTTGACTGGAATCCGCCCTACGGGCGCTGGTTTACAGGAGGAAAGCTCAATGCCTGCGTACAATGCGTAGACCGCCATGCAAAAAGCTCAAAGCGCTCCAAGGTCGCCATCTATTGGGAAGGCGAAATGGGCGATACGCGCACAATCTCCTACGCAGATTTGTTCCGCGACGTTAATCGTTTCGCCGCCGCGCTTAAGAAGATGGGAGTGCGGAAAGGCGACAGGGTTGCCATTTATCTGCCAATGATTCCGGAGCTTGTTACTGCTATGCTGGCCTGCGCCCGCATAGGAGCCATTCACTGCGTGGTATTCTCAGGCTTCAGCGCTCAGGCGATTGCCGATCGCGTAAATGACTCCAATGCCAAGCTCATAATAACCGCAAGCGGCGGCTATCGCCGCGGCAAGATTTTAGCGCTCAAAGCAATCGTGGACGAAGCGGTAACTATGTGCCCCAGTATTGAGAAAGTGCTGGTTGTGAAGTATACCACCCATGAACCGGCCATCAACCCGGACAAAGACGTATGGCTATCCGACGTGCTGGATAATAACGATGACACTCTTGTCGCGCCTGAGTCCATGGACTCAACTGACCCGCTTTTTATTCTTTACACATCCGGCACAACCGGCAAACCTAAGGGCATTTTACACGGCACTGCAGGTTACATACTCTACGCTTCTAAGACTCTGCAATGGGCTTTTAACCCGAGTGATGATTCCATCTACTGGTGTACTGCCGACGCCGGCTGGATTACCGGCCACAGTTATCTGGTATATGCTCCGCTAGCGTTAGGGCTTACTTCAGTCATTTATGAAGGCGCACCGGACTACCCTGCGATTGATCGCTGGTGGCAGATTATTGATAAATATAAGGCAAGCATATTTTATACATCTCCAACCGCCATTCGTATGTTCATGCGCAATGGTGAGGAATGGCTTGCCAAACATGACCTTTCTAGCCTACAAGTAATGGGCTCGGTAGGGGAGGCCATCAACCCGGAGGCATGGCGATGGTATTATAAGCACATCGGATACGAGAACTGTCCTATCATTGATACTTGGTGGCAAACTGAAACCGGCGGCTTTATGATTGCGCCATGCGCCGGGATTCAGTCTTATCCTCTAAAGCCGGGATCTGCCACTCTGCCGCTACCCGGTGTAGATCCTGTGGTGTTAGATGCCGACGGCAAAGAGGCCGCCCCAAATCAAACCGGTTTTATCGCCATTCGCAAACCTTGGCCCGGCATGCTGCTGGATGTATACGGCAACTCCGATCTATACCAAAAAACCTACTGGTCGCGCTTCCCTGGGTACTACGCGCCGGGAGACTATTCCATGAAAGATGATGACGGCTACTGGTGGTTATTAGGCCGCGCCGATGAAGTTATTAAGGTATCAGGGCACCGCATCAGCACGGCTGAGCTGGAACACGCTATTGTCGGTCATAGCGCCGTAGCTGAGGCAGCCGCTGCGGCCAAACCGGACGAAGTTAAAGGCGAAGCTATTGTGCTCTTCGTCATTCTGCGTAATGACTACACAGGAAG
>WRDV01000050.1 GCA_009779655.1 Dehalococcoidia bacterium | reverse complement strand
TTTATTGATGCTTTACGCTGCGGCATAGCTACCTACCCCCTATTTCATAAAGAGCCTTAAGCAGTATATCATTTTCATCAGGTTTGCCGACACTAATACGAATACAATTTTTGATAACAGCATCGGCGTAAGCGCGCACTAATATGCCGCGATCCTCTAGGCTTTGCCGGACAGTTACTGCGTTACCTCTCAACAATTCGCATAGAATAAAGTTCGCTTTCGAAGGATATACTTTAAGCCATGTTATGTCATTTAATTTAACGAGCAATCGCTCGCGCTCGGCCACAATTTTTTTGACGTTATCCATCAAATAGTCTAAGTCTTTGAATGATTCCCTAATAGCAGTCACAGCCGTTATATTGACATTATACGGGTCTCGAATGGCGTGTAAGTATTCCGCAATTGCACGCGGGAAAATGCCATAGCCCACGCGCAGTCCGGCCAATCCGCCCCACTTAGAGAATGTGCGCAGCACCATCACATTATCAAATTCTGCCATCAACGAAACAGCGGTCTCGCCTGTAAACTCATAATAAGCTTCGTCCGCTACAAGCGGCACACCTATCTGAGCCAGCGCACGAATATCAGCCGCAGTAGTCATGGTGCCAGTCGGGTTGTTAGGATTAGCCAGAAAAATAAGCTTTGTCTTTGGTGTTACGGCTTTACTAATACCGGCCACATCAATATAAAAATCGGCATCTCGCGGCACATTTACAACTCTTACGCCGCCAAGCTCAGCATAAAAGCGATACATCGGAAAAGATGGGCCCATACTGATAATTTCATCGTTTGGTGCGGCAAAAAGCTTGATAATAAGCTCAATAAGCTGATCAGAACCGGAGCCGACAACGATTTGTTCAGACGGCATGCCGGTATAGCGCTCAAGTTCTTGTCTCATCTCAGTCTGCGCGGCATCGGGATATATGTGAAAATTCTTATAGCTGCCGAGGATATTGGCCACACGCGGAGAAGGTCCGTAGTTATTCTCATTAGCATCCAACTTAACTACACTATCTTCAGAGATACCTAGTCTTTTTGCAATAACATCAGGGGATTTGCACGCAGCATAACCTTTAAATACAGTCATCTCAGGACGGACAAACGCTTCAATCTTTTTTGATTCACTCATTTACTTTTCCCCTTTGCTCGATTTATTATATTTTGCCAAAAACATCGACGTAGCACTTATGCCGCTGTTAAATAAATGTAAGAGCTAAGGCAAGGCTAAGCTAAGACGCAAGTGAAAGATGAATTCTTTAATCGGTGCTTGCATGAACTCCCCATGCCTTTTCTTATCCATTGCTCCCGCCGTCAAATACTTCTTTCCAGTTCGTTAAATTTCACACAGCAGATAGCGCCATAGACATTACCCATTACCCGTCAGCGCTATTACGTGCGCAGTTAACCCTTCAGCCTCAGCAATAATCGCAGCTTGCGGACCAAGCTCATTTATCATTTTTGAATTAATATTAACCACATTCATTAAGCGAACAAAATCCGTTGTATTAAGCGGAGAAGCAAAGCGAGCCGTGCCCATAGTTGGCAAAGCATGGCTTGGACCGGCAATATAATCGCCCATTGCAACAGTAGGACGCTCGCCAATAAAAATACAACCCGCGTTCTGTATCTGCTCGGCAATACTATGCGAGTCCTCGGCAAAGATACACAAATGTTCCGGAGCATGCAGATTAGCCAATTCCACTGCCTGAGCCATATTATCCACCACGCACACGACGCCGAAGCGCATTAAGGATTCCTCAATGATATCTCGGCGCGATAACATTTTAGCAGCAGCTTCAACTTCCTGTATTACTTTATGTGCTAAATCAGAAGATGTTGTAACAAGTATAGATTGCGACAGTGTGTCGTGTTCCGCCTGCGCTAAGATATCGGCTGCGCACATTTTGATGTTGGAACAGTCATCAGCTAATACGAGCACCTCGCTTGGACCCTGAAGTCCATCAATGTCAACAGCGCCGAAGACTTGTTTCTTGGCAAGCATAACGAATATGTTACCCGGGCCGCAGATTTTATCAACAGCCGGTACACTTTCGGTGCCATATGCCATAGCCGCTATGGCTTGCGCTCCGCCGATTGCGAACATATTATCCACGCCGGTAATATGAGCCGCGGCCAATGTCATATCGGGCACTTTACCGTTTTTGCCAGGCGGCGTGCATATAATTACCTCTTTCACTCCAGCTGCTTTGGCAGGCAGTACTGTCATTAATACAGATGACGGATAACTGGCCGTGCCGCCCGGTACATATAAACCGACGCGCTGCAACACGCGATACACCGTGTCCGGCGCCATGTTTTGTGCGCCAAATTCCCATGCGGCGAATTGTCTGAGATGAAAATCCTCAACATTTCGGGCCGCCACCTTCATAGCATCCAGCAACTCCGGAGCAATGCGCGCAGCAGCTGATTCCATCTCGGCCTTGGATACCTCAAATTTATCCAACTCCACACGATCAATGCGCCGGCTGAAATCGCGCAAAGCATTATCACCGCGGGCTCGCACCTGCTCAATAATAAGGCTAACAGCTTGTTGTACGTCCTCCGTGCCAAATAGCTCTTTTAAGCCGGCTGCCAGGCGCGGTGAAATATCATACTTCTGCGGTGCAGCGCGCCGCGTTAACGCTGCCTTAGCCTCTGAGAATCCCGTTATAAGTTTCATATCAGCCTAATTCCAATGCCTTACGCAAAAGCTCAACAAATTTTGCCATACGCTGTGCTTTTAGAGGGCTTGTGTCAGAGCGCGTACCGCCGATAACGCAAGCGGTAGACTCGAATAGGGTTTCGATAATTTTGAGATTATTCTTAACAAGCGTAGAGCCTGTTTCTGTGTTTTCAATAAGCACATCGGCGTCCTCCGGCAAGAAAGCTTCGGTTGCTCCCCATGTCGGGACTATGCGATACGAACCAAAGTGATTGGTGCGCGCGTAATGGTCAGCAATGTTAATGTACTCAGCAGCTATGCGGCACGCGCTATCCTGCCGACAGTGCAATTGCTGAAGCTCAGTGGTAGAGTTAACCGGCGCCTCATTTGTTACAACAGCCACAATGCGCACCCAGCCGTATTTAAGATCTAACATCTGCTTAACTGGACTGCTTGGGAACTGGTAAAGATGGTCTGTCAGCCAATCTCGGCCCGTGATAGCCAGATCATAATCGCCCCCCGCCACTTGCATAGGCATATCCTGCGGGCGAATTACCTTGATAAAGAAACCCTCTAGAGAACTCTTCGGGCGTCTATTGCCTGACGAAGACGGATAATCATCCATCTGAATGCCCGCCGCATCGAAGATCTTGCGAACGTGCGACTGCTGATGCCCGTCGGGAAGCGCTAAGCGCACTGTATCGGCGTCATATTCACACTGCAGTTCCATGCGTTGTTTAGTGGCCCCGATGTTGATAAATTCTTCGCCGCTAGCATCAGCTTGCTGAAATACTGCGGGTATGCACGCATTAATTGATGCTAGTATTGATGACATGTCTTTGCTGCGCAGACTGTCTTTATTGACAATAAGGCAAGCGCGAAAATCAACTACTTTGCCAAGTGACTGCAGACCCAAAGAGACTATCTCCGACTCGCACTTACGCGGGAGCAAAATAATATCGGCATTCTCCGGAGGATAGGCATCCGCAGAGCCCCATAACGGATAAACTGCGAAATGGTTTAGTCGCATTTTAAGAGCAAGCGCCTCAGCTAGGTTGGGATATTCGCCGACGATTCTCACGGCCTGCCCCCGAGTAATAATTTCCCCGCCAGCAATGACGCCCGGCATTGTAGCCGCATACACAGCCCCTTCACCAAATCCCATGTCCCTTACAGTTAATAGCGCGCTTGAGGGATATATAACAGTGTATTCCGTTATCCAGTCTAACCCGCAAATACCAATGTCATAGTTGCCGATAGCAACCTGTATTGGAATATCCCGCTCTTGAAATATCTTAGCGGAGATATCATCGCGCGTGGAGGATTTCAGTCTGTATAAACGAGATTTTTCGTTATAGTCATCAAGTCCCCAACCTGCCTTATCCAATATGGCAGCGGTGGAATTCATAAGTCTTCCTTTGGGAAGCGCAACGCGAATAAGCATCTCTATCCTACACCAATCAACATTAATGCTTCCATCGCGTCAGAGCAATTATTCATCTCGTCCGTGCCACAATTACGCAGCACTAAGCGCGGCTCATCAGGAAGCACCTTCAGTTCCCAGCCGCAGTCATACGAGGGTTTCCCATCGAGCGCTGTCAGTACGATAAAACCGGCCTTACGCAATAGACCTGACACCTCACACCCGAGCTTCATAGCGCCGGGTACGATACTAACACTCACTCGCTGAGAAACAGGGATATATAAGTCATCGATATTAATAAGGGAGGACAAACGATCTATATAAAGGCCAAACCCCGCGGCCGGCGCGGTAGCTCCGCCCATCATCTCTATCAGCTTATCATACCTGCCGCCGCCGCCTATATTTTCATCCCCAGCAAACAACCTGTATATGATACCGGTATAGTATTCAAATCCCTTACCCGACGTGAAGTCAATTTCATATGGAAGTTCCATGGCTTCTAACATCTCAATTGTGGAAATAAAGCTAGATAATTCGTTTTGAGCCTCGGATATGTCGGCTGCAAACAAAGCTCGTAAGTTTTTAAGGAAACCCGCTGATCTGCCTTTTGTATTAAGTAGTAGCTTAAGCGCCTCAACTACCTGCGGCTTAGCTGTATGCACGTTCTCAAGCGTGTCCAGTTCACCATCAAGGATACGGCTTAACACGGCATCTTGCTCTGTATTGTCTAATCCCAAACTTGACAGCAATCCGCGTATCAAACCGGCGTGAGAAAGCTTAATCTCAATCTTATCCAAACCCATACGCTTGACGGCATCGCAAGCAAAAGCAATTAACTCAGCGTCAGCCAATTCTCCGCCTCCGCCGATAAGTTCCGCGCCGCATTGCCAGCGTTCGCGCGCTTTAGTTCCGGTTTCCTCAAACACAAAGGAATTAGCGACATAGCTTAAGCGCGCCGTATGGCCTTTGTGCTGCATGCGCTCAATATACATCCTCGCCGTTGGGATGGTAGTATCCGGCTTGAGCACCACGCGCTCGCCGCTCCAACCATCCCAATCCAAAAAGGAATATACTCTGCGCAACATGCCAGGCGTCAGCGTCCCTGCCGAGGTGAAAAGGTATAGATACTCAAGCGTAGGCGTACGCACCTCTCTATACCCATAGCTTTTAGACGCCTCTAGAAAAGCCGTCTCGACACTGCGAAAACGCAACATGTCTTGTTCGCTTAAATCCGTGCAACCTTTACAACGATCAATCTGCATAAGCCTTCCTGCTCTTTTCAATATATCATCTCAATTTTACACCAAAGCGCAATTTTAATAAATGACAGAGCGCTTCGCGCCTAACAAAATATTGCCTAAAAATGCGTCTTTGCAGCGCGCTGCTCATATGATATACTTAAGCACTCTCGTCGGCGCCACATGCCACATCAAAGTCAAGCGGAGGTAAGCAAATGGATGCTATCGACAACCTGCGTTCTGTGCTCTCAGAACCAAACCTAGCATATGTTTTGCTTATGCTAGCTATACTGGGTATCTCAGTTGAGATTTTTACCCCGGGCTTCTTCTATGCCGGCACGATAGGCATCGCGGCGGGTCTGTTAGCATTCATATCGCTTAGCACTCTGTCGGTCAATCCGCTCGGGCTTTGTTTGCTCATTCTTTCGCTTGCTTTTTTCATTGCTGAAGCATTTACGCGGTCCAGAGGAATTGTTACTTCCATCGGCATGATTTGCATAATCTTTGGGTCTGTATTCCTGTTTAACGGAAGCGCGGATAATCGCGCCAATCCATATCTTATAGCCGGCATGACAGCAAGTATGTCTGTCATATTCATATTTTTAGTGAGCCGCGCCGCAGTAGCGCATAAGCATCGCATCGCCATCGGAAGCGAAACGGTAACTGGCAGCATTGTTGTTGCGCGCACTGAGCTTAATCCGGATGGCATGGTATTATTCCAAGGCGAGCTATGGAGTGCTCAACTGAGCAAAGGCAGTGCCGCTGTCAACGAAGAACTGGTTATTACAGGCATACAAGGCCTGAAATTATACGTATCTAAAAAGGAGGGATAATCTAATGGTTGCTATCGTCATCGCTATTATCGTCGTCATTATCATTGTGCTTGTAGCATCTATAAAGGTCGTCAGCGAGTATGAACGCGGAGTGGTTTTCCGTCTGGGACGCTTGGTCGGGACCAAAGGACCGGGCTTATTTTTCATCATTCCTCTTCTTGACCGCATAGTTAAAATCGACCTGCGCGTAGTCACGCTGGATGTTCCGGCGCAGGACGTCATCACACGCGACAATGTTACAGTGCGTGTTAACGCCGTAGTTTATTTCCGTGTCGTCAGGCCGGAAGACTCTGTTGTGAAAATAGCAAGACCGGTTAAAGCGACTTCTCAAATCGCCCAAACCACATTGCGAAATGTTCTGGGCCAGCATGAGCTGGACGAGCTGCTTTCTCAGCGCGAGAAATTAAACCAAAGCCTGCAGAACATTATCGACGAACAAACCGATCCATGGGGTATAAAAGTTAGTATTGTAGAAATCAAAGACGTGGAACTGCCTGAGTCCATGCGCCGCTCTATGGCGGCACAAGCTGAAGCCGAACGCGTCCGCCGCGCCAAGATAATCCATGCCGAAGGCGAACTGCAAGCCTCCGAGAAACTGGCTCTTGCAGGACGCATCATCGGCGAGGAACCGGTGACACTGCAACTGCGTTACCTACAAACGCTGACTGAGATTTCCACCGAGAAGACCAATACTTTAGTTTTCCCTGTTCCCATTGATCTTATATCTATGTTCATACCAAAAGAACGCATGGACGCATACGCTGAGCAGAAGAAGCTCGAGAAAAAAGATACTAAGTAGCCCGTATGCAGATGCGATAATGCATTAGTTGCGAAAACTGAGAAGCCTCGCGCTCGTCAATATTATCCAAAGGATTGACGAGCGCGAGGCTTCCTCATTTGCGGGGTGCAATATAGGGTCTGTTGAAAAATGTTATTGTTCATTATACCTAATTAACCTGCGCGAGGTATAATTAGGTATAACAAAAGCAGGGGTTTTTTCAGATGAATACAGCGCAAATGGAAATGGTAAGCAT
>WRDV01000049.1 GCA_009779655.1 Dehalococcoidia bacterium | reverse complement strand
GGAGCTCCATGGCGAGATTTGCCTCCGGACTATGGGAAATGGGGCACTGTGCACCAGAGGTTTAGACGATGGCGTGACGCCGGGCGTTGGGAACAACTGCTTGAACTACTGATAGACGAACCGGATTATGAATGGCTTATGATAGATGCCGGCCATATCAAGGTTCATCCTCATGCCGCAGGAGCAGCCGGAGGTAATCAGGATATGGAGCGTACAAAAGGGGGCTCAACTCCAAGATACATTTGGCCGTGGATGCGCATGGTATGCCGGTCAGAATGTTTGTTACAGCAGGTACCACAGCGGATTGCAAGTATGGAGAGAAGCTGATTCAAGGTATTGATGCCGAAGCCTTACTTGGTGATAAGGGATATGATTGTAATACACTTGTTGCATATGCAATCAAGGCGGGGATGCAGGCGGTTATTCCGCCGAAGAGAAATCGCATTGAACAACGGGAATATGATGAGTACCTATATAAGCTACGCCATTTGGTTGAAAATGCATTCCTTATGCTCAAACGTTGGAGAGGTATTGCTACACGCTATGCCAAGAACACTACTTCGTTTCTCGCCGCTGTGCAAATTCGGTGCATTGCGCTGTGGCTGAAGGTCTTATCATGAACTTATGTAGACACTATCTAGCGAACAATGCAGCTGGGTGGTTCCGATAGGCAACTTTCATAGGCAAAACTCCTTTGTTCAGTTGTCACGGCGTGCTCTCCTAATGCTTCAGCTTGCTATACGTCCTATAGGAACAATTTGTTGTTCAACGGGAGAGCTAGTACCAGTTTATACAGCGCGCTCATGGCGGCAAAGTTCATCGGTCTGGCGCCGTGCGCGCTAAGCATACTACAAAGTTAACGCCGGCGCACTATATTTTCATTCATCGTGTGCAGTAGCGCTGCATGATGCTTATACAGGTTAAATAAAAGGCTGTATAAGGTCTTGACATACTACGCAGTACTGCGTAGTATAATATAGAGTAAAGCTAGACGGTGAATTGATGACATACAATGAGTTGACTAGGAAGCTGAAAAAGAAAGGCTGCAAATTCCTAAAACATGGCGGAAGTCATGACTTTTATATGAACCCTGCCACCGGTGGCATCACTCAAATTCTGCGGCATTGGACGCAACAGGTTAATGCAGGAACTCTCAAGAGTATATTGAACGATCTCGGGCTTGAGTCTATTTAGGTTGTATACAAGTTTAGAGGAGGTATTAAAATGCAATATGTTTATCCGGCGGTTTTTCATCCTGAAAAAAGTGGCGGTTATAGTATTCGATTTCCGGATATACGCATGGGAGGAACGCAAGGCGAAACACTAGCTGAGGGCATTAAGTTAGCAACGGACTTTTTGGTTTTCGCGTTGCATCACATCGAGTCTGAAGGGGCTAAGATTCCTACTCCAAGCGCTAACAGTGATATAGAAACAGAGAGCGGCGATATTATAACCCTGATAGTTGCCGATACAGATGTCGCTCGGCGTTTTTATGAGGATAAGCTAGTGAGGAAAAACCTCAATATCCCTCATTGGCTAAATGAACGAGCCGTAGCCGCAGGCGTTAATTTCTCAAGCGTATTGCAAGCCGCCCTCAAAGAGAAACTGCAATTAACAGAGGCAAAGTAGAGAGGTAGATAGAAAAGGAGTTTTTAAAGCGCTCACGGATGGGGGTGGCATTAGGGACCAATGTTTTTTATACATTTGCAACATTTTACGCCGGCATGTTTCTTAAAGGGGCTTTTCACGCCTAATATTTGCTTATATGGCTTGGTTATGATAGGTCGCAAATCATCCCCCTGACAAGACTTATAGCTTCCGGATGGCGCATTATGGCTATATCTCCGCCTGCCATAAGCAATATCCATGCGGAGATAGCCTCAAGCATAATGCCGCGTTTGGCGGCGTTGCCCAGCTTAGGATCATCATTGACAGACATGCCAGCCTCTTTGCTCTTCCATGTTTCACGGGCTATATTAACTATGATTGGGGCCGCCAGTTTTTCATCTTGCTGAGTGAGGGCTGCCATACGTATGCGCTCAATTACTGAATAACAGTATTCAATGCCGTAACCGATGCTGGATACGGTGGGATCAAGTACAAGCTGGCTGTCCGGTACTCCAAGATTAGCCAAGAGAATATTTAATTGTTTGGCAAGGTTGATATCAATTGACGAGGAAGCGATGATGGTATGGCCGTACCCAAGCGCTGTTGCGGCGATTTTCTTATAATCGCCTTCTTCAACAGGTCCTACGATGAGCTTCTTGTCGTGGCATGTCTCGCAGACTAAGCGCAGCACCTCGGTATCCTTCTCATGGTTGGCTGTGCCCCATACAATCAGCGGCACATCAATGCCATTGGCCACTCTATTGACTGTGGAGGCGGCCTGTTCTGCACTTGTGTTTGCTCCATTAGGATCAGTGCCGGTTAACTGCAGGCAAATCAATTCCGCCTCGTAATCTGTAACACATTTACGCGCCCATGCCAGCGGGTCAGAGACTACATCGGCAAAAGGCTCAAGCGCTGCCGCCGGCCAATCATCCGGCGGCGCATCGTATATTTCCATAGCAATGCGCGCTCTATGGCAAGAGTTTCCTTCAAAATAGTGGAATGGGTAGCTGTTTCCGCCGCCGACCGAAACAGCTTTATCGCCCTTGCCAAGCGTTACAGTCTTAATTAACCCGCTATAGTTTTGTTTGGGTAACTCAAATATTGCGTTGTTGTTCATGTTGTTTCCTCAAATAAGCCCAGCTGCCATTTTTGCGGCTTTGACCGTGTTTGACATAAGCATGATGATGGTCATAGGGCCGACACCGCCCGGTACTGGTGTGATTGCGCCGGCGTTTTCTTTTACAGCCGGAAAATCCACGTCGCCGACCAGTATTCGTTTGCCGTCAGGCGTTTTACCAATTTCATTGGTGCCTACGTCTATAACTACCGCGCCGTCTTTTACCATATCGGCGGTGATGAAATGAGGCTTGCCCATGGCGGCAATGAGGATATCCGCCCGGCGTGTGTGGTCTGTGATATCGCGTGTGGCTGAATGGCATATGGTGACAGTCGCGTTAGCGTACTTAGCTTTTTGCAACAGAATATTAGCGATAGGCTTGCCTACTATGTTACTGCGGCCAACAACAACAACCTCAGCTCCGTCCGGATTTATATTGCTGCGTTCCAGCAATACTTGTATGCCGTGCGGTGTGCACGGAAGGAAGCTCGGCTCGCCGATTAACATGCGCCCGACGCTTGTAGGATGGAAGCCGTCCACGTCTTTAGCCGGATTAATGGCGAAGATGATCTTAGTTTCGTCTATATGCTTAGGTACCGGCATTTGTACCAATATGCCATTGATTTGCGGATCGTTGTTTAGTTTTCCCAGCAGTGCTTGCAGTTCTGCCTCAGACGTGCTGCCCGGAAGATTATAGCGTTCGGAATGTATGCCTAGATTTTGGCAAGTTTTAACTTTGCTGCCAACATAAACATGCGATGCGGGGTCGTCCCCGACCAGTATTGTGGCCAGCCCCGGAACGATTCCGTGACATGTTTTCAGCTCGGCTACTTCCCGGCGTATTTCCTCTGTGATCTGTTTTGCGATTTCTATTCCGCTGATAATTTTGGCAGTCATGCGGCGCGTCCTGTCCTTTCTAGTATATTTTTCAATAATTGTGCTATTACAACAGCGGCGGGAGATGTGTCCGGTAAGTCTAATAGAGATTGCTGCTCTAGGTCAAAACGCTCAATTTCGGCGCAGCGCGGGATGAATGCCGCAGGGTTAATGCCAAGCGTGTCGAGTTCTTCTACGACTCGTCCGTCTAATGCGTCCGGCACTCGCGTCAATATAAATGACGACTCCTTAACATCTAGCTTTAACTCATCAACCATCTGACGTATCCTCGCGGCAGTTCGGATGCCTTTCACAGAATAATCTGAGGCGATAAGCAACATATCTATGCCGTCGGTGGTGCCGCGGCTTAAGTGTTCCATGCCGGCCTCGTTGTCCATTACGATGAATTTATAATTTGGCCTGAGCGCGTCAATAAATTCTTTGAGTATGCTGTTTGGATAGCAATAGCATCCTGAACCTGCGCCGTGTCCCATGGAAATTAGGTCAACGCCATGACTTTCGGCGATTGCTTTGCTGAGGCGCAAGCGCAGGTAAGATCCCTTATTCATGCCCTGAGGCAGGTTTATTTTGTCTCCGTTAAACTTATCAATTACCGAGCCTATAGTCTCATGCGGTCTCAGTCCCATGCTCTCGTGCAAGTTGGCGTTGCCGTCGGCGTCAACTGCCAAAATAGGCGTCATCCGACGCTGTATTAGCTCGCGCAAAATCAACGCGCAAGTGGTAGTTTTACCGCTTCCGCCTTTGCCGGCGATGGCAATTGAGAATGTCATGCCGTATCTCCCGTGGTTACCGATGGAAACAACGCGGCATCGGTGTGCGGCAGGAACATTGCCGCAGTATAGCTGCTCATAAAATCAGCGTTTTCTGAAAGTTCTAGGTTTGTCATCATGGAGGCAACAACGCTGCTTTGGCGCTGTACTTCGGTTGAGAAGGCAATCAAGCGTGCCCCTAACAGCGAGCCGTTGCCGATGAATGTAAATTTATGACGCGGCAGATCTGGCAAAAGGCCGATTGTGATGGCGTTTTCAATGTTAAGTCGATTGCCGAAAGTGCCGGCAATTACGACGTGGTCAATGTCGGACATATGCTTGCCCACGCTTAAGATCAGCGTGTGATATCCCGCATAAAGCGCTGCCTTAGAGCGGATAAGGTTGTCCATATCTGTTTCGTTGAAAGTAATATCTTTGCCGGTGCCGCTATCAGCGGCGTAGGTCAGTACGTATTCCGCGCCGTTTTCTCCATAGCGCAGGCGTGCAGAGCTCTTTTCCATATTGAAACGGCCTGCTTGTGTAATCAGCCCGTTTTTCAACAGAGAAGCTGTGAGATTTATGATGCCTGAGCCGCAAATGCCCAATGGCTGCCCGTCGCCGATGACTTTAACACTCGGTTCGGCCGAGGCGTCGTCAAGGCGGAGATCTTCAATAGCACCGTTTATTGCGAGCATGCCGCATCGAATACCGCCTCCTTCAAAAGTTGGTCCTGCGGAAGCGGCGGCGGTTACAAGCCATTCGTTATTGCCAAGTACGATTTCGCCGTTAGTGCCGATATCTATATAAAGAGTTAGCGATGGGCGTTGGTAGACGCCGCTACCTAATATGCCCGAAACTATATCGCCGCCTACATAGCTTGCAACTGACGGCATACAGAAAAGACGAACATGTTCTTCGGTGTCTATACCCAAAGAGCGCGCTCTAACCAATGGCGGACTGCTTATGGTGGGCACATATGGCGACATGCGTAAATATTTAGGATCAAGCGCTAAGAGCATATGCACCATTACTGTGTTGGCAGCTACAACGATATGGTTAATGCTGCTGTGGGCTACACCGCTTGATGATAGCATTTGATGTAAAAGTTCATTGATCGTATCAACCGCGGCTGTTTGCAGTTTCGCTAATCCGCCGGGCTGGCTGCATTGATTTATTCGCGCGATAACATCAGCGCCAAAGCGGATTTGTTTATTATAACCTATGGCCTGTGCGGATATTTGTCCCCTATTTAGGTCAAGCAATTGACCGCGCACGGCAGTAGTTCCGATATCAAAGACAAATGCGTAGTTGGTTGTACGCGTATCGCTCGGCTCAATATTTATAAGGCGCGTATGCCCGGCTAATTTCAATAACGTGGCACTGACATGCCAGTTATCCTGTCTTGCGGTAGTTGCGAGCTTTTTTGTTACGCTGAAGTCTGCTTCAACAATCGATTCAGTTTGGCTGTTGTCCAGACAGCGCAACAGGCGCGATAAGTCGCTCGTGTTGTCTTGCATGGTCGGCGGGGACATTCTTATAAAGCGCTTTTCGATGGGCGGAGAATAGTTCCAGCCGCTCAATAACATGGCTGCGCTTGCGCTGTCCGGTGTTTCGCGTTTTAGTACGGCGGCCTCAAGCCGAGAAGCGGCGGGGACCTCTACAACCAAGTCTGACATAACACGACTGCTGCAGGCTTGGCGTAAGCCGTCTTGGTAGTCGGCATCTGATACGTTAGCTGTCTTTTGGCCGACTACTTTTCCTGTTTTGATAAGTATGTTGCAGGTGCCGCAAGTGCCTGCTCCGCCGCATCCGGCGTTGATATGTACGCCGGATGCAATAGCAGTCTCAAGCAGATTAGAACCCTCTTCCGCGCTTGTTTCCACGCAGTCAGGCATGAAGACTACGCTATATTTTTTCTTGCTGTTAGACATTGTGTTGATGAGTTTATTTGAAATGAGATTATTATTTTATCGCTTGCATTGCTTGATAGTGTATCGCACGTTAATTGGCATTAAGCGTAGGACAATTTATGAATTCCATTTAGTGTCAATTTTACCACGGATAGCATTGATTCTTGAAATCAGCCTGTCAACCACAAACCGCTTTGTATCACATATGGCATATGTTGGTAACAGCGTGATAAAGCATTGGCTTGAAGCACTAGATATGGCAGTAAATAAGCAGTTTCCAGACGGCGTGTATGAGCACGGACTTAATCCAACGAGTGATAAGATAGTCTTTTTGCACTCGTCTCAGATTGATCTTGGATTGGCTATACTTCATTAGATAGATAAAATAAGGCGTAGGACACACTGGTTTTCCATGGAAAACCAGTGTGTCCTACGCTATTGATAGAAATACGTTTCGGGCTGTTTTTTGAGTCAAAGCAGTCGAGTCAGGAACAAGCAGGGCGAGTGTGAACGCACACTCGCCCTGCTTGTTGATTTAGTGACAGGTATGGTATTGCTATAAATACATGAAGAAACGTACAATGTCTTAAAATGGGAAGGAAACAACATCCCTTCCCATTTTAAGACCGACTCATTTTGCGATTATATTACGCCTTTCAAAAACTGTTCGAATGCATATATATCGCCATCTCGTAAATTAGTGGTGTAATAATCATCATACAAGATAGTAAACACTTTTTCATTTAAGCAAATGGTTAAACTTGTACGACCAGCGGGAGTTATCAAAGTAGTTCTCTTTTCAAAAGGGAGTGCTTCCCACGATATAGCATATTGACTTATCATAGACTATCATGTAGGCTGTAATCACTAGGAGGTGATTACGAATGGCATTACCGGTATCAAATGATTTACGCAGGGCGATTGTAATTCACAAGAAGAATAAT
>WRDV01000048.1 GCA_009779655.1 Dehalococcoidia bacterium | reverse complement strand
TATATGACTGAGATAAATACTTATGACTTATTGTTATTAGATCTTAATCTGCCCAAAATAGATGGTGTTGAGGTGTGCCGCAGGCTGCGTACTGCCGGTTCTAGAGTCGGAATTCTGATGTTAACTGCACGCTCTGGGCTAGACGACCGTATTATAGGACTTGACAGCGGAGCCGATGACTATCTCATAAAACCATTCCAATTTGCGGAGTTGCTGGCTCGCGTGCGCGCTATACTGCGCCGAGACGGCGAAGTGCGCAATGTTACCTTAAGATCTGGGAAATTAGTGCTTAACCCAAACACTGCCAAAGTATATGTGGATACAACGGAGGTTACTCTTACAGCCAAAGAGTTTGGCATACTTGAGTACCTGTTACGCAATACCTCGCGAGTGGTCAGCACCGAAGAGTTGCTTGAACACGTATGGAATGAAGACGCCAATATGTTTACCCAGGCCATTAAGGTGCACATCAACAACATTCGTAAGAAGCTGGCTATCGCGGGAGACGAAGAGTATATTACAACTGTCAAGGGTCGCGGGTATATTGTGAACTGATATGAATCAAATTATGCCTCGCGAAAATATGCCCCGTTTCAAAAGACCCATTTTCATGAAGACTATTCGTTTTCGGCTGGCGCTTATATATTCTGTGTTTTTGGTGTTGATGCTGGCGATTATTAATATCGGTGTTTACATTGCCTTTACAAACTCACGCGTTCCAATCGCTGACATGATGCCGTTTTATCGCGATACCATGGCGTGGCTTGAGGTTATACAGCATGAGAGAGACGTAAGCATCAATGACTTACGCAATTATTCGCTTATCGGCGCCGGAGCCGTGATGATACTAGGAGTTGTTGGCGGATATTTTCTGTCCGGCTTTATGCTCAAGCCTGTAGACCGCGTTTCAGTGCTGGCTTCGCGTATTTCTGATAATAACCTTAAGGAGCGTATTAAGCATAATGGACCTGACGATGAAATCAAGCGCCTATCGGATACCTTTGATGGTATGTTAGGGCGTCTTGAGAATACATTTGAGTTGCAAAAACAATTCATACAGGATGCTTCGCATGAATTACGTACGCCTCTGGCTATCGCTCAGACCAACATTGAAGTGTTGGAAATGGAAGAAAGTGCAACTGTAGAAGACTACAAACAACTTGTCTCTTTGCTTAAGATGAGTCTTGCGCGCATTAACGACGTCAGCAATTCACTATTGCTGCTTTCTGAAGGCACTGTTTTGCCGATTCATATGGTACGCGTGGATTTGCATACATTGATGAGCGAAGTGTATGAGGAAGCCAAGATTAAGGTACAGTCTGCCGGATTGCAATTTGAATGGCAACCAAGCGGAGAGTATTTGTATGTGCGCGGTGATGCCGTGCGCTTAAAGCAAGCTGTGATTAATTTGGTTGATAACGCAACAAAATACAACAGACCAAACGGCATGGTTAGAATTAAAGCTTGGAGCGAGAGTAATAACGCCGTTATTGAGGTTAGCGATAGCGGTATTGGTATATCTGATGCCGATTTGCCGCGTATTTTCGACCGTTTTTTCTGTGCGGATAAGTCGCGTTCTCGCGAACACGGCGGAAGCGGGTTGGGACTTGCTATCGTTAAAAAAATAGTAGAAGACCATGGCGGCACGGTTACTACTCAAAGCGTTGACGGGCACGGCAGTGCTTTTTACATCAAACTTCCACTTTTAAGCTATTAGAGTGCAGGCTGCCCCTAGCACATTATCTTTACCTCGGCTTTACGCTTCGCGTGTTACACTTCCGATAAATATAGAATTTTGATTCCGTTTCATGCGGAATTTTACATGGGAGATGCGGATGAGAACTCAATACTTAAAGTTGCGCCGAGCGATACTGCCGTTGTTACTTGTACTTGTCATGGGAACGGCAACGCTAAGCGCTTGTACTTCTACTCCGATAGATACTGCTGCTTCGCCTCCGCCAGGCGCTGACAACATCTTATCATCATCGCCATGGCTTTCAAATTTTGCGGATGTTATAGCGTTGGTGCGCCCGTCAGTTGTTGCTATCAATACGGAGACCCCGAAAGTAGGCCTTTATGGGATAGTATCTACCATCTATGGCGCCGGCTCCGGGTGGATCATTGATTCTAATGGGTTGATTGTCACTAACAACCATGTCGTCGATGGCGCCAGCTTGGTAAGCGTGACATTAGACGACGGACGCAGTTTCACTGCTAATGAAATCTACACCGATGCTTTCTCCGATTTAGCAGTAATCAAGATTGATGCGCATAATTTGCCGGCGGCTAAAATTGGCGGCGGAAAATCATTGCTCCCGGCAAAGTCTTCCAATAACACAACTCCGGCTGTAACTAGTGCTGAATATGTATTAGCGACGTCGACCTCAATAGGCGCTAGTTCGCTGCGCATTGGAGATTGGTTGTTGTTACTAGGTAATTCATTTGGTATGGGAATAAGCGTTACAAAGGGTATCGTAAGCGCTACCGGTGTTGCTGTGGACTATGATGGAAATGTTCTCTATAACATTATCCAGACGGATGCAACCATTAACGCTAGCAATTCTGGCGGGCCGATTGTGAATCTTGCCGGCGAAGTAGTCGGGATTAGCAGCGCTAAGGTTTCGGCTGTTGGCGCGGAAGGCATGGGATATGCCATAAGTATTGAAGAGGCTTATCCTATCCTGCAGCAACTTATCAGTGACGGATATGTTTTGCGCCCGAGTATTGGTGCCACCTTGTATACGGTAAACAAATCCATTGCCATGAGGCATAACTTATCTGTGAACCATGGTGCGTTCATTGCCACCGTAGTTCAAGACGGTCCTGCTATAGGCGCGGGATTACGCGCAGGAGACGTTATTGTCGCCATAGAAGAAACCTCGGTTACAAGCGCTGAGAATTTTAAGTATATTTTACAGTTTTATGAAATCGGGCAAGAAGTGCAGCTTACTTATTATCGCAGTGCAGAAAAAAGAGTAGCTGTGGTCACTTTAGCGAGAACATAAATAAGGAGGGCGATATGAAAACTAAGAATTATCCGGGAGCCAGAATTAAACCTGAGCCTGCCAACGATATTAGTATAGTAGTGTTGCCAGAAAGCGTACACGGCGACACACGATGGAGATTGGGCGGATGCCCGCGTTGTTACGGGGATCTTTTTCTGGATTCGGAAGATGGACAAATGCTTGGGCATTGTCTGCAATGCGGGTATGTCGGGGTGCGTATGAATGTCACTTCAGAAGACGCATCGTGGAACGAGTAACTTTAAAAAGCAAGCCTTGGCGAATTGAGGACCGTAAACGCAAAGAAATATGAAGCTATGACTTGTTATTGTCAGACCTTACAGGCGTAATTCAAATGCATAACAGTGAAATACTGTGAATATGTAACTTTAGGAAATTACTCGCTATGCGAATAAGAACAATCATAATGGTACTCACCGCGCTTTCTATAGCGGCAGGAGTGTTCACGGCGTGCGATTTTACGCCAGAATCTCAGCGCCATTCTTTGTCAGACGCGCAAATTGAAGCACAACTCGAAATACAAACCAGGCGAGTGTTTTTTGAAAAGAGCACCTTTCCAGAAGCTACTTTTGCTAAAACATATGTTCTGAGTTACTACGGAACATTCAATGGGTGTTCCGTAGTGAGAATGGCAATAGAAGGCATAGAGTTTTCCTCTATTGCTTGGCAAGAGGAAATCGGCGGCATTGTTTTCGATATGAGTTACCCGATAATTCAAGTGTTTTATAACGGCAATTTTTTCACTTTAGCGGCGGCATATGAGCAGGGTTTTCTAATTATCGATAATTTACGAGCAGTAGCAAATATTCTGCAAAGCAATAATTCTGAAAAGAATGGCTATTTAAGAGCTTATATTATAGGTGGGCTAGATGGGAATAATGGAAATACTGTTTTTGTTTCCGACGTAGACGAATTGCAACATTGGAAGTCTGCATTAGGCAACCTTGCCGGAAAATTTACAGAGACCTTTTTTGAGAACAGCCAGGTGCTGATGGTGTTTTTTTCAGCGGGTAGCGGTGGAGACCGTTTTAAATTTGGTGATTTAGAATTTAACAATGGTATTGTTTCAATAACGATTGAGCAAACGGCATGGGGTATTACTTGCGATATGGCTTCTTGGCTTGCCGTAATCGAAATTGGCACAAGATATTCGCCTGATATTCCTGTCGTCGTAAACGGACGACTTTCTACACCTATAGCTAGAGAAGATTGGCCGAGAGTATTCAAACCTGAACAATTTATTTCGTTTTCAAAAACGAACCACGGAATTCGTCCGGGAGATTGTGAAATTATTGATACAAAAGACGGGTGGGTTATAGTAGGGTCAGAAATCGGTTGGGCAAAAAATGGTTTCATCGCTAAATTCGACAAAAAAGGAAACAAACTATGGGAGCGGTATATGACAATGACCGCTGGTTATATACAATCCCCTTGTAGCGTTATTGAACTTTCAGACGGATATTTAATAGAAATGGGGTTTATTTTAGACGGATATAGATATGGGTGTTTTATAAAATACGATAAAAATGGTGAATTAATTTGGATGAAAGAACAAACAGTCAGTTGCGCTAAACCACATAACGGTGGCTTCGTGGGAATTAGCAATGACGGCGAGGAATTGTGCATTGTCAAATTCGATAAAGATGGCAATGAAACATTGAAGCGGAATTTTAGTTCACAAATACTTGATATAACCATTGCGGGATATTATCAACTGTATTTGCTTTCGAATAACGGCGGATTTTTAATTCATGGAATTTCAGGCAATCCTTATGATTCTTACATGATTTCGATTACGGCAGAGGGAACGGTGCGTTGGTGCAAGAATATTGGACTTTGGGACTATAATAGATTTATCGCAACCGAAAACAGAATTGTCAATTTAAAATTAAATACCATGCAAATTTATGATTTTGAAAGCAATTTTATAAGCGAAGCAAAATTAAATGTAAAAGAAAACCATTATCATGATCAGAAATCGGCGACTAAAATTGGCAGCAATTATTTTGTAAACGGATATTATTCTGATGGCAATGCGAGTTGCTATATTTTGGGATTTGATTCATTCGGCAACGTTGTATATGAAATTCCACGGCATAATGCGGCAGGTAAGGGATATGGCATTTCTTATCACGGAATTACCGCATCTGAAAACGGAATCGTTGTATTAGCAGGGTATCGCCATTATGGCAACCCCGTAACAGTGGGCCCGCATGAAATAACTTTACACTTTCTGTATTATGATTTAACAACAAAAACTTTTACCGAAAGCTCGGCGCTTTTGTAGCAAAAGCATTTAGCAAAAATTAGGCTCACTAGCGCACGGTCACACTTTTGGCTAAATTTCTTGGACTGTCAGGGTTTACACCTCGTGCTAGCGCCGTGAAGTAGGCCAGTTCTTGTAGCGGCACGATGGCCACGAATGGATATAGAATTTCCTCTACTTTTGGAATCTTGAACCATTCGTCAAATACACTGTGATATTTGTCCGACACTCCGATTATAAACGCACCTCTTATTTTCGCTTCTTCTATATTGTAAAGCGTATCGTTAAAAGTATAATCGTCTGGACAAATAGCAACTACGGGAGTGCCTTTCTCTATTAGCGCTAATGTGCCGTGTTTCAATTCTCCTGCCGGCATGCCCTCGCTATGAATGTATGAGACCTCCTTCATTTTAAGAGCAGCCTCCATAGCGATATGGAAATTACTGCCGCGCGCGATAAAATAACAAACATTGTGCTTGGCAATATTGCGCGCTAATGATTCTGCATGCTTGAGATTTGTTTCATATACCAGTTCCACCAACGGCACAAGCGCTTTAATTTTTTGGATTATGTCATGCTGATGCCCTGAGAGATAGTGACTTAAAAGTGCCAGAACAGTAATTTGTGCCATATAGCTCTTTGTGGCAGCCACCGCATTCTCAGTGCCGCACTTCAATGGAAAAACGAAATTTGAAAGGCGCGCCAGTTGCGATGTTGAATGATTTACAATTGATATCACTTTGGCGTTTCTGGCACGCGCAGTGCGCACTCCATCCAGAACATCCGCTGTTTCTCCGCTCTGCGAAATAGCTATCACAACGCTATTCCAGCTAATAACCTCAGAGAAGTATTTAAACTCTGAGCCGATAATAACCTCGCTCATACGCTTCCCTACCCGCGAGAACAAATATCGTCCCATTAGAGCGGCGTGGCGCGAAGTGCCGCAGGCTGTAAAAATCACATTTTGAGCTTCTTTTATGGCGCGTGCGGCATCTTGCATGTCGACAACGTTTTGCCCAATAGACTGCTCTATAGCATATGGCTGCTCGCGTATTTCGCGCATCATATAGTGCTCGGTGCTATTGGTATATATGGCACCTATCTGCCGCATCAGAGTTTCAGGTTGTTTTTCTATAGGGTTGCCTGCCCTATCGTAGAAAATCAGGTTTTGAGCCGTTACCTCGGCTATTTCTCCGTTGTCTAAAACATAAGCCTGATTACAGTCATCCGGGAGAGAGTTTGCGTCGCTTGATGCGATGCAACCGGTAGGGATACAGCTCAATAGCAGCGGCATTTCACGCGCGCAGGCAAAAAACTTATCCTTGGTGTAACGGCATATTGCCAGAAAGGCGAATGGGCCATGTAATTCTTCTATGGCGTTGGAAATAGCTGCGAGCATATTGCCTTTCCGATTGTAATACTGTGCTATCAGAAACGGTATAACCTCCGTGTCAGTTGTAGAAACAAAAGAGTGCGCTGTCTCAAGGCGGCGGCGCAACTCAAAAGCGTTCTCCACAATGCCATTATGTACTACAGCGATATTGCTGCATTGGTCTAACTGAGGATGAGCATTTGTCCGGTTTACTATGCCGTGAGTTGCCCAGCGCACATGTCCTATGCCAATATGCCCCGGCAATTGAGAAATATGCTGCCTGCGTTCAACCTCTTCAAGCTTGCCCGCATCTTTCTTATATTGCAGCCTGTCGCCGTCTAACGTGGCTAACCCGGCTGAGTCGTGTCCCCGATATTTCAGCTTTTTTAGCCCGGTGAATATAAATCCGGCAGCTTGTTCAGAACCGTTGTAACCGATTAATCCGCACATAGCGTTATGTCAATTATTTCCCCGTCAAAAATGATAGTTGGCTATTATAACTGTTTTGCCGTAATGCGAGCACCGTCGCGGATATGGCCATACACCGGCGTTCCAGGCCATATGCGCGCGCGGTTT
>WRDV01000047.1 GCA_009779655.1 Dehalococcoidia bacterium | reverse complement strand
GTAGCGAAGGGAGCATCTGCGACACCGCCGACCAATCCGACCCGCGACGGCTATACCTTCCAGGGCTGGTATCCGTCCTACACCAACGTCCAATCCGATCTGGCGGTCATGGCGCAGTACACCGAGGATACGGATGAGACAGAGTTCAACGTAACCTTTGTGGACTGGGACGACGTAGTCATAGAGACGCAGGTAGTACCTTCCGGCGGCAGCGCTACGGCGCCTACCTTTGCCGGCACAAAACCGGGATGGACTTTTGTAGGCTGGGATAAGTCGTACAGCAATGTAACAGAGGACTTGATAATCAGAGCAATGTACACCGAGGATACGGACGGAACAGAGCCTACTATCTCCACAGTCTACTACTATCCCAACGGCGGAACCGGCAGTATGCCGTCCGAGACAGCAGTGCACGGCGATGACTTTACTCTGTCCAGGAACGCCTTTACCCGCCCTGGTTATACCTTCACCGGCTGGAATACTACCCCAAGCGGCGGCGCCTTATCATACCCTGACGAATACACCTTCTCGCCCTGGACCCGTAACGATGACTTAACGCTCTACGCCCAGTGGGCGCCTAATGCCTCTGTCACCGTTACTTTCGATAAGAACACAACGGACAGCACTACGGGACCTGCCCCGACAAGTAAGACTGTTACCTATAACTCAGCCTATGGCACTCTGGCCAGCGTATCGCGCGCCGGCTATACCTTCGGCGGCTGGTATCTCAACGCGGCATGCACGGGAGATGCTGTTACCGCAAGCACCATAGTAGATAACACTGATAACCATACCCTGTATGCCAAGTGGACTCCCAACACTAATATTTCATACACTGTGCACTACTATCTGCAGGGTACAACTGTCTCCGTAGCTCAGAGTAAGACAGTTACGGGCCAGACTATGGGAGCATCTGTAACCGAGAACGCTATTACTGTTGCAGGTTATACCGCTTTAGCTCCTACAACGATAACAAGAGTACTGGCTGCGTCAGGCAACGAGTTCATCCTCTACTATAGCGCCAATGCTCCCACTACTACTATCCCTCACACTACCGCTCCACCCGCGACTATTCCTCACGCTACAAACTATACAGTTACAGTTAACGAAAGTCATGCCGATAACTCAGGCGCCGGCACTTACGCGGCAGGCGATACAGTAACCATCAATGCCGGTACCAGAACCGGTTATACCTTCAGCGGCTGGACTGTGGTATCAGGCGGTGTGACACTTGCCAATACTAGCAGTACCTCAACTACATTCACCATGCCGCCGAACGACGTTACTGTTACGGCTAACTGGGTACCCGATACCACCGCGCCTATCACCGGTGGGGACAATGATGACAGCGATTGGAAAGAGTGGGCATTAGTTAACTTAATCCTATGCGGTATAGGTGTTTTTACGGCATTGTTCGCATTAGTCCGTGTATTCGCTCATAAGAACAATAAGCAGAATAATGAGCGCAGATATACATGGAATACTAACATGGTATGGTTGCTTGCCACAGTGATTGCTGCTATTGCAGGCGTGATACTATTCCTCTTCACCGAGAATATGCGTAATCCCATGGCATTAGTGGATTTCTGGACGCTCTTTAATGCAGTTATACTTCTGCTTGGGGTTATAGGCACTGTGTTCACATTCAAACAAAAGCTCGAAGACGAAGAAACACGACAGTCAGCTTAAAGCAGCATCGCAAGAAAACAAGGAGAGGATATTACCCGGCATGGCTTAAGCCATGCCGGGTTTTTCGTATCCATGCCGAAACGCATTTACACGCCCACATGTGCTTAAGGTGGTAGAATTTTTTTTAAAACGCTATCATTATCTCAGGTCGTATTTAGGCTTTATGATGAGTGCCTCATTCTGAATATCGACAGCTATGAGAGACGCCTGTAGATATTTGTTGGAAATGGAGCGAGAGGAACTCATACTTAAATAACATCCGGAGAAACAAAAACTTGGCAGACGTGCAAGATAATATCTACGTCAACTTACGGCGGGCAGTATCGTTGCTAGTAAACGGGAACCCCGTGGCTTTTCCCACAGATACAGTCTATGCTCTTGGCGCGCCTGTCAATTACATCTCTTGCATACAAAAAATCTTTGATATCAAACGACGTCCTATGAATATGCCCCTCCCTATTCTGCTTGGAGAAGCGCGCGACATCGATTTGGTAGCTTGCGACATATCTGATGCGGCACGGAATATGATGCGCGACTTCTGGCCCGGAGCGCTAACAATAGTATTTCGCAAGAAACCATTTGTTCCTGATATTGTCACCGCAGGGCAGCCCACTGTAGGAGTGCGTATCGCTAATCATTCAACAACTATTGATATTGTAAAGTGGGTAGATGTGCCGCTTGTAGGCACGTCCGCTAACATCCATGGGCTGCCAAGTCCATTAACTGCACAGGAAGTAGATCACCAGATAGGTGATAGCGTAAATTTGATTATTGACGGCGGCAAGACTCCGGGGGGAATAGAATCAACCATTATCGACATGAGTACGGATAAGCCGCGTATTCTGCGCCATGGGGCAGTGCCGCAAGAGGCGCTGGAGAAATACTGTATTCTCTACTAGATTTGGAGAGCTTATGTTTATTGCAATAGGAAGCGACCACCGCGGAGTAGAAATGAAAGCCGCTATCATTCGTCTGTTAGGTGATATGGGATATCAGTTACAAGACGTAGGAGCATACGATAAACAGAGCGTGGATTATCCTGACATTGCGCGTGATGTATGCGAGCAAATAACTTGCGGAACATGCGAGAGAGGCATACTTATATGCGGAACAGGTATTGGCATGAGCATTGCCGCCAACAAAGTGCGTGGCATTCGCGCAGCATTGTGCTGCGATACTTTTATGGCAGAACGTTCCAGGCTGCACAATAACGCCAACGTGCTTTGTCTCGGCGCGGAAAAAACTCAACATGTTGAAGATATAATAATGATATTTTTGACAACCTCATTTGATGACGGACGGCATTGTAAGCGGTTAAACAAATTAGCCGATATGCAAAACTGAGTGTTTCGCGAATAGACAAGGCAGTCTTTGTTCATCAGTGTAACATTAAGAAATTGGCAAAGCTCAAAGCGCCAAAAACAGGGCGAGAAAAATATTCGGACACGTTGAAATAGACAAAAACAAGTTCACACAGCCTTGATTCGTACGCGTTTTCGCTGCTAAAATTGCATGTTCAAACGTTCATGTAGCCGCCCCATATCAAATATTATCCTTGCCATGCTAAAATAACAGGCTAGCAAATTCTGTAGTTGGGGCAGTAAAACATGAAAATATTAGTAATTGGAACCGGCGCACGCGAGCACGCTATCGTTTGGAAGTTACTGCAAAGTCCGCGCGTTAGCAAGGTATTTGTAGCTCCTGGCAACGCCGGCACAGCAACCATTGCGCAAAATATCAATGTCCCAGCAACAGATATTCCATCTCTAATAAATGTCGCCCGGCAGCATAAGATAGATTTCACATTCGTCGGACCTGAAACGCCGCTGTCCGAAGGACTTGTAGATCAATTCCAACATGCGGGACTGCCGGTTTTCGGGCCTACGCGCACAGCAGCCCGTATTGAAGCATCAAAAATCTTCTCAAAAGCGCTGATGTCTAAATATGGAATACCTACCGCAGCCAGCCAAAGTTTCTCTAACCTAGACAAGGCTGCATCTTATGTCAAGCATCACAAACTTCCAATCGTGATAAAGGCCGATGGGCTAGCAGCAGGAAAAGGCGTTGTCATTGCGCAGAGTACAAACGAAGCCTTAGACACACTCAAATCAATGATGCAAGATAATGCCCTTGGAGACGCAGGCAAGTGTGTTGTGATTGAGGAATACATGACAGGGCGCGAAATGAGTATCTTTACCTTCTCAGACGGCGTTACACTCTCTCCGCCTGTCACCGCCTGCGATTACAAGCGTGTTTTCAACAATAACGAGGGGCCTAATACCGGTGGAATGGGCAGTTTCTCCCCGCCTGATTTTTACACGCCTGAACTGAGTGAGCGTGCCATGCGCGAAATAATGCACCCAACCATCCAAGCGCTATCGTCAGAGGATTCGCCTTTCACAGGCGTGTTATACGGCGGTTTGATGATACATAACAGCGTCACACGCACAGTGGAATTTAACTGCAGGCTTGGCGATCCTGAAACACAGGTTATACTGCCTAGATTGAAAAGCGATCTGGTTGACATTACGCTTGCGGCCATTGAAAAGCGTCTGGATAAACAGGTGATTGAATGGAGCGACGAGGCATGTGTCGGCGTAGTCATGGCGGCGCCGGGTTATCCCGGACACTATCCGGTAGGGCTTCCCATATCAGGACTCTCAGATGTAGATAATGATGTATTGGTATTCCATGCCGGTACAAAGCTGGACTCAGACGGCAAGATAGCAACCTCCGGCGGACGCGTGCTCACGGTTGCGGCTATGGGCGCGACATTGTCGCAAGCGCGGCAAAAAGTATATAATAACTTACCGCGCATCAATTTTGAGGGTGTGCATTACCGCACAGATATTGCGCAGTTTTAGTTAACTGAATATATCTGCGGGCAACTACTAGAAGAAAATAGAATAATAAGGGGGTAAATTTATGGCTCTAGTTGCTGTCGTTATGGGTTCAAAGTCTGATGGGGAGGCCATGCAGCCTTGTCTAGACACGTTAACCAAAATGGAGATCGATTACGAAATGCATGTTCTCTCAGCGCACCGAACTCCTGAGAAAGCTCGCCTGTTTGCACAGGGCGCACGCGAGCGCGGTACTGAGATTATCATCGCAGCAGCCGGTGCGGCGGCTCACCTTCCCGGAGTGATGGCATCATGGACAACACTGCCCATCATCGGCGTGCCGATGCCTACAAGCGACCTCAAAGGAATTGATGCTCTTTACTCCATAGTGCAAATGCCTGCCGGTATTCCTGTGGCAACGGTAGCCATCGGAACAGCGGGAGCTAAGAATGCGGCATTCCTCGCCGCTGAAATACTGGGCTTAAAATACGATAATATTCACGCAGCTTATAACGCTTATCGCCAAGAGCTAGCAGCAGGCTAAAGAGAAGGGACTTATGATAGAGCGGTACAGCCGTCCGGAAATGAAGCGGGTCTGGTCAGACGAGAATAAATTCAGTAAGTGGCTGGATGTTGAAATCGCTGTCTGCGAAGCATGGGTCAAGCTTGGTAAAATTCCCAACACGTCGCTTGCTAAAATCAAGATGGCCAAATGCGACCTCAATCTCATGGCTAAAATAGTGACAGAAACACATCACGATATGACCGCTTTCTTGGGCTCAATTGCTCCTTCAGTCGGGCAAGACGCCAGATTCATCCACATGGGACTAACTTCAAGCGATGTGATGGACACCGCTCTATCATTACAACTCGTTGAATCATCCAAATTATTGTCAGCCGGCATGAAGACTTTGATTGAGGCACTGGCAGTTAAGGCTATCGAGCATAAATACACATTGATGATTGGGCGCACGCATGGTATTCATGCCGAGCCAACTACCTTTGGGCTCAAGCTAGCTCTATGGATGGAAGAAATGCAGCGCAACCGGCACCGTCTTGAAGAGGCTGCGAAAGTCACCGCTTTCGGCCAAATCTCAGGAGCTGTGGGCACATATGCCACAGTGCCCATGGAAGTGGAGGAGATTGCCTGCGCTAAACTTGAGCTAACTCCGGCACCTATTTCCAATCAAATCCTGCAACGCGACAGACATGCACAGTTTATTACTACTCTGGCTATTTGTGCCGCATCGCTTGAGAAATTTGCCACAGAAATACGCTTATTACAAAAAACCGAATCCCGCGAAGTGGAAGAACCTTTCCAAGAAGGGCAGACAGGATCATCCTCTATGCCGCATAAGCGCAATCCTGAGCTGTGCGAGCGCATTTGTGGCATGGCACGCCTTATGCGGGGCTACGCCTTGACCTCCATGGAAAATGTAGCGTTATGGCATGAGCGCGACATATCACACTCATCCACCGAGCGCATTATCCTGCCTGACGCCTGTTTACTTCTTGATTACATGATTGACGTATTTAGCGCTGTTATCACGAACCTTAACGTTTATCCTCAAAATATGCTGAAAGGCTTGGAAATAACTCGCGGATTAGTTTTCTCGCAGCGTATTATGCTGGCGTTAATCGACAAAGGGCTCTCGCGTCAAGAAGCATACAAACTCACTCAGCGCAATGCTATGAAATGCTGGAAGACAGGTAGAAAGTTCATGTCATTGTTAAAATCAGACAGCGAGATAATGCAGCAAATCAACCCGGAAGAACTAGATGCCATTTTTGATTACTACTTCTACACGGTGCATGTGGATGCAATATTCCAGCGCTTAGGGCTGACTGCAAGCCAATGGAAAGGCAAAATGACCCAAAAGTCTACTGTCCGGCTTGCCCCTAAAGCACTTTAACGCCCCACACACACCTAAAGGTATATGAATATTGTACGTAATTCGTTCCATGCTTGGTTTTCAGACAGCGAACAGAAGCCGTGGCGTTGAGCATCCTATCTCTTGCATAGAATAAGAACAAGGCTGAAGCTATTGGTGCGGGGCCCCTATGGCAGTTCTTCTGCCATTTAGATCGGATAACATACCTCTCAGAGAGTATCTCGTATATTTTGGGTACCGAGAGGAGTATACTGGGAAGTATTGTATCTTCTGGCCGCAGCATTGATATTCACGCTCTCTGATAGACCAAATGATCCGGCAACGAGGGTGGTAAAAGATGGGAATGGGGAAAAATATAGGAGCTTTGATTCTTTCGGCGTTCTTCTTCATTTTCTTTGTGATGTCTCTTTTTACTGGTTATACTGTACCAAATATAAATGAAAGGCCTACCGAATCCAACTCTGTCCAGTTGACAGCGACAATAACAAGTATAGAAATTGTTAAAGAAAACTATGTCATACGCACTCTAGAGTACAGACAAAGAATGTTTATTGACAAAAATCTATTTGATTTAGATGAAAGCAAAGAACTTGTAGGACAAGTCGCAGTTTTTAGAATTGAACAAAAGTGGGCAGATCAACTTGACGAAATGCTTTCTATGCCTCCGCTTGTTGCCTTGAGCATTCAAGGCAAAGACATTATAACTATAGAAAGCTTTAACAAGCGACTTGATGACTCTAACTTTAAATTCAGAATGTTTTGCACTATAGCAGGAATCATCTTTCTGCTAATATCAATATACTCATTATTAAGATACAAAGGCAGGCTTAACACACCATTGCTAAGGTCGTGGGAAGTTTATACGTTTGCAGAGAAGGATGGGTTGTGGTAATATAGTAGTTACGTAACTACTATATATGAGGTAAGACAAGTGCCGGAGTTAAAACAGCAGCGGGGGATAAAAG
>WRDV01000046.1 GCA_009779655.1 Dehalococcoidia bacterium | reverse complement strand
TTTTTGAGCGGTAAAATAACGCCTACTCACGGCGCTTTGCCTTTTCGGCCTTGCTTATCCCGGCAAGCAGGCCGGCCAGATGCACCGACGCAATTGTCGCTTCCGGGTTGGTACCGCGGCCTATTCTGTGGTTGATAATAATGTTTTGAGCTTTGGTAGCCAGCATTAAGTTGGATAAATCACAATTGTGGACATTGCCGTCTAGGGATATAATGACTCGCCCGACTGGCACGGGGCCGCGAGCTGCTTCCCAAACTACCCGGCGTTTTTCGCGCCATACATTCGGTTCGGCAACCTTCACGAACGTAAAATCTGCACGCGCTCTTTCGGTACCCACTGCGTATATAGGGGCGCCGTTATACCTTCTGCCAATATTAGCCACATGTCCCTTTTTGAACTGCGTAGCGCGCGACTGCGCCTGACCTTCCCGAGACATAAACTCATCCCACTTTTTGCCTTTGGTATATGGTACATGTCCCTTTTTGAAACGGCCGTTACTACTGCTTTGAAGTCCATGCCTTAATCTGTAATGGCGTAATGATGCCGGGATGATAGTCACGCCGAATTTATCCGCGAATAAGGCAGACAGAGCAGGCGTTGTCAGGACGCGATGCTGCGCCATAAAAGCCTTCTGCTCATCGGTAAAGATAAGAGCTTTACCTTTAGGCATTTTCGCCGCTCCCCATGAGCTGCAGCATTATATTTTCGGCGCTCTCTCCGGCTACGGCGTTTCCGTTCTCTATGATGAGCTTAGCGGCCTGAAGATTAAGGTTTGCATTGCTGATCACCTGCGCGGCAATCCCGGCTATCACCCTGGCGCGCTCTGACTCTTTAAGTAATTCATCCTGAGTTAAATCGTCGTCGTTTAAGCGCTCCAGCGCCAGGAATAAATGATTGTTCAGATCACTGAGTTTGTTCTTCACGGTTACCCCTTTGTTACCTTTCCGCACTGCGCGCATTTATTTTCTTTCACGGGCTGCCTGTACCTGTCGAAACCGAGGAACGAGTAAGGGACTATACTGTAAGTTTTGCAGTTCGTACAATACAGCGGCTTAACCGGCTTTACCTTGGCGTTTTGCCTTCTTACGCGCACAATTCCCATAGAGCCGTGATATTTGTAGCTAGCGTTCATCTGCACTCATACCACACTTGCTTGCACTTGCAGCACTGATAAGCGCGCTGCAGCGGAGAAACACAAGCTATTTCCATCACGTCTTTTTTACCCCAGCAAAATAAGCACTCTTTTGACGTTTTGCGCGGTAACTGCTTCGCCTTCGGCCGATCGTATACACAGGGATTCATAATTAGTTGCCCTTTGTTATTTATCATTACCACGGCCGCACCTAATTGAGCGACATAGACGACTGCAGGCTATCTGTTTCGTCCCTGTCGATTTCTTTCAAAACGTCATAGATTTTCTTAAGCGCTGCGACGCTTTCTTTTGCCGCATAGAGCATGCTTTGATTATCCGGCGTGTTCACACCGCGCGCTATTTCGTACATCATGCGGCGGCATGAGCGCAGCATAGGCTTGATGTGCAGCTCCTGATTTGTATCCGGTTTAGCTTTCATCTGATTTGTCCTCTTTCGGGTTAGATTTTGTTTGATTTGTTTTGTATTGCGCTATGTATCGGCCGTGCTTGTCGCGC
This sequence comes from Dehalococcoidia bacterium, assembly GCA_009779655.1. Lineage (GTDB taxonomy): Bacteria > Chloroflexota > Dehalococcoidia > Dehalococcoidales > UBA1222 > WRNG01. The sequence continues at coordinate 5,768 of WRDV01000046.1, read as the reverse complement.
AACCGCGGCGGCGGGAGAGCAGCTGCCGGGACTCCGACCGGCTTTACCGTTTCGCGCAAAAGGATTATCGACTGGCCGTTATCTTTTACGATTTCAATCCAGCTCTGCGCGCTGGCTTTATTGCTCCATGTTTTAAGCCAGCTCTCTGCGCATACCGGACTACCGTGCATCTCATTCGCCCCGGCATATTTGGCATCGTGGTATGTGATAAATCCGTGCTGACTCAACCATGCGCGCAGCCATTCTTCCAAAGCATCGCGCATTAAGATGCTAAGCGTTACCGTTGAGTCTGCTTTTATATCTCCGCTAGCGATAGCTCTTTTGTATGCAACCACAGCATCACCATAAATATCTTTTTTACGCACGACTGCACCATCTTTATCTCTCATACATACTATTTGCCGACTATCTTTTAGGCACAGTTTAGCTTTGGACGCTATGGACTGTTTACGCACTGCAAGATTGCAAACACGGCATAACAGGCGTAAATTGCCCGGATTGTGGTTGAAGGTGTTTGTGTCTAAATGCTCCACATCCAGCTTTGTGGATGGCTCCGTGCGTCCACAAATGGCACATTTGCGGCCGTCGCGCTGGCAAAGATATTCTTTTTGCCAAAAGTACGCATTTTTGGATAGGTAGCCGCGCTTAGGCATTTAGATATCCTCTGCCCTTTTACGCGCGCAAGCAGGGCAAAGTACTTCGCCTTCCAGCTTCCACCCCATATTGCGCAGCACCTTTTCACACTCCATGGCAAAATTATCTTCTGCATCGCACCAGGCATTACACCCGGATGAGTCGCATGCAACCATGAGCCTGAATTGCGGCCGATAATAAAAAGTCTTATCCATTATTGCACTCTCCCAACCATTGTTTTATACTTAATTTCCACTCTAACAGACGTTCCGGATATACCACGGCATGACCTTCTATGACGCCGCCGCCGTTTTCCATTCCGCTAATTACACAACGCGCAGGACGCGGCAGCGGATAAGGCCTTGCGATTGCTTGTGTTTCCAATTGTTTTTGTGCTACAGTTGATACTGTCATTTATGATGTCCTTTCACATCCGATTAAGTCCGATTGCAGTCGGGCTTAATTCGTTTAAGATACTTTCACCGGATAGCCTGATCTTGATTGCCGTAATCCCCCTTCTCGTAGATTTGATTTACTAAAAACCGCTTTGAGTAACTCTGAGTAGCTTGCAGGCTTTCTCCCTTCGTCAATTATTTGCGGTTGATAGACTTTTCTTTTCGGCACGCTGCCGCCCTTTCGGCCCAGAGCTGCCATGTATGCGCTGCCGTGCCTTGCGGCGCATATCATGCCGCCTTTGATATTGCGTTTTTGCTGTGCTTTAGTCATTACCTTTGCCTTGTGATACAATTTGGGGTATGAGTAATGAATTACGTAATCCGGGCCAAGCCCTAGCTAGAGCGCAAGACCAAATAGATACGCTTATAGCTAGGTTTCATTTCGGCGGCGCGCACATCATTGAGCTTGCTCAAACACTCTACGCATTGCCTTTCACGCAATTTGTCCGATCGGAGCAGCCTAATCGTTTGAATAATTACTACGGCCAAAAGAATGAGCAAGCAAATAATCTGTATCATGGTTTTATACCTTTCGCAGGTTTTCGCTTGAGATCTATTCCCATAGACTTAAGCGCGGCATCGCCGCCAATGCGATAGATCTCAGTGTTACTTAAAAACTTCTTATCGCGCCGCAACGTGCGCCAAATAATGCCTAATTTACGCCTAAAGTCCTCATGCTGTTCTACTTGAATAAAAAACGAGGTTTTAGGATTGCCGCGAGTATGCGCCCATACGTGATAGGTGATTGTTTCAGGCGTCCAGTCTGATGTCTGCACACCGTCAAAAATTACACATGATTCAGGCACTTGCATTGCAGCCGAAAACAACGATTTTAACTGCGCCGCTTGGGCATCTGTGAATACGAGCTCTATTCTTTTCTCAACTATAAAATGACCGCGCTGAAACTTTGGCATTTTTATCCTTTATTTGTTGCAAAATTAGGACACTCGAGACAAAAAAATGTCTGCCTTATCCGCGCCATCGGTTATACCTAAAATTCTGCAAATTGATATTATCTGATCAATATTAAACTTGCTCTTACCAAGCATTTTACGACTTAATGATGTTGGCGTTATGCCTATTTCAGACGCTAAACGCCGCTGGTCATATCCTGACATTATCATCGCTGCACGAAGCTTTCTCACATCCACTATAACAACTCCTGTCCTATAAATGCGACAGCAATAATAACACGGACTTTACCGCATGTCAACCCGTTTTTGCAACAAATTAAAAAATATTTTGACGCAATATTGCAAAATGATAATAGCTGCATTAAAATAAAAAAGAGGCGTAACTATGTCAGACATTTCAGATAGACTTTTAGCGGCAGTAAAAAATGCGGGGTATACATATAGGGAGTTGTCAAGAATGACTAAAATTCCCGCATCAGCAATTCAGCGGTATGCCATGGGAGAAACCAATAAAATCCCCGTTGACAGACTAGAAAGGATTGCATCAGCTACTGGAGTAAGGGCCGAATACCTATTAGGGTGGGATACGACAGTGCGCAACGAGCCAATGAGCGAAGTCGACCGCCTGCGCGATGAGCTGCGCCATTCGCCTGAACGCAAAGCGCTATTAAGCGCCACTAAAAACCTGTCAGCCGACGCAGTCCGCAAAATAACGGAAATGATTAAGTCTTTTCCGGACCCGCATACGACATAGATTGCAGAGGATAATTGTGCTAATCCAAAATGTTAAGGGTTCATCACGTTGGCCGAAGCCGGCAAAATGGTTTCAGCAGTTATGGCGCAATACCAGGCATAAAGGCGCGGCTAGCTGGATTGATTTTTATGTGTTTATGACCGGAGACAAAGTTAGCAGTAATAGTTTTTATGGCGGACACGTCAAAAAAGTAGACCCGATAACTAAAAAAGGTTGCGGCCCTATGTACATTGCAGCTATACCCAAAGCTCAAAATGTGCGCACCGAAGAGAACAAAGCTTATAGGTACGATAAAAAGCTTGCACAGATTAAGATCTCAAAAAATGAAGCTGAAGAGGCGTACAAAAGCGCACGTGTTAAAACTAAGCGGAAATAACAATATTTTTGATTTTAGAGAGGCTTGCGATTATGGAAGAAATTATTGTGCGGTTAAGCGCGGATCTGCCGCATGAAGTACGAGCTATTACCGTAACGGACGCAAACGGCGATTATAACGTGTATGTTAATTCGCGTCTGGCATACTACGACAGAATGGTAGCGCACGATCACGAGATAGCGCATATTGAAAACGGGCACTTTTCTATGCCGGAAATGTCGATATTTCAAGTTGAAAGCGAGGTTGTATAATGCCAAATAAAAAGCAGTTGCAAATGCCTTTTGAGGGGGAAACAAAGTTAGATCTATTCAAACCAGCTGGGAAAGAAATTCGAAAAGTATTTCATAATGACGAATGGCATTTCTCTGTTACGGATGTTATAGAAGCTATAACGGATTCTTCTAGACCTAGACAATATTGGGTGGATCTTAAAGCAAAGCTGTCTCAGGAGGGGATGGATGAACTGTACGGAAAAATCGTACAGTTGAAAATGCCTAGCCCAGATGGGAAAGAGCGCACAACTGATACGGCGAACACAGAAACTTTATTTAGAATTATGCAATCAATTCCATCTCCAAAGGCGGAGCCTTTCAAAAGATGGTTGGCAAAAGTCGGATTTGAAAGGCTAGAAGAAACTAGCTCTCCTGAGAAAGCGATACAGCGCGCAATCATAGCTTATAAACTAAAAGGTTATCCGGATGATTGGATTGATGCTCGAATACGCACAATACTTAGCAGAAAAGAACTTACAGGAGAATGGGCAAAGCGAGGTGTTAAAGATTCAGAATATGGCATTTTAACAGGTGTTATTTCAAAAGAAACTTTTAATCTTACACCGCAACAGCATAAGGATCATAAAGGCATTGATAAAAAGGATAATTTGCGCGATCACATGACAGATCTTGAGTTAATTTTGACCATGCTAGGAGAAAAGTCTACAACAAGCATTGCAGTTGCTCATGATAGTAAGGGATTTGATGCTAATAAGCTAGCTGCTCACACTGGAGGGCAGATAGCAGGTAATGCTCGTAAAAGTCTTGAGAGAGAATTAGGGCGCCCTGTGGTATCTAGCAAGAATTACTTACCAGATAGAGATAATCAGGATCAGCTAATAGATGAGGGCGGTAAGCGATTAAACGAGTAAATAATAAATGTGAAACTACTTCAGTTTTGTATATTTTAAATAAAAAGGAGTAATCCTGTAGGCCGCTTTCTGTGCCTGTGCCTCTTAATCAGTAGGTTTCGGGTTCGAGTCCCGGGCGGCTCATTTCTTTTTATGACTAAAGGGATGGTTTTCTCGCAGTTTTTACTTTACAATAACTTAATTTTGTTAATAAATTGCTAGATAGTGTGGACATGATATTAAGCCAATACCTTCAACCATAGCGCAATATATCGATTTGCACAGCGGCAATGTGGTCATCATTGACAAGTTTAACCGCGGCTAACTTAAACTGCCTGTCATACTTCTTCCTAGTCATAAACTATCCCTCGCTTTTCCATTAACTTGATGTCCAATTTATCTTACCATGACCAATTTTGGTCATGGTGCCGTATTTCCCCCAGCGGTTAATTGCTTAATAACAATGCTGTGTCTATAATTAAAAAACGATTATAATAAGGAGATAGTAAGCTGCTGGGTTAACTAGCTTTGGTTAGGTTGACCTTACTGTCTGTGCGACTTATATAAATCTATAAATCGAAGACAAAATCGGCTGAACTATACGTGTAAGGAGGTTACCAGACAAATCATGAATAATAAACTCATTGCAAAAAGGTGCCTATCGGCGATATTTGCATTGGCGCTTGCGGTGACGCTTCTTATAACAGGCATGTTACCGCTTACACAGTCAGCAGTAAGCGCGGCTGACGTTACATTTCCCATAGTATCCGCAGGATACGAGCATTCACTTGCACTCAAGAGTGACGGTACGGTGTGGACTTGGGGCGGTAATGCTTACGGCCAACTTGGCGACAATACGACAACAGGCTGTCGTTTGCCCGTTCAGGTATACGGCTTAAGCGGTGTTATCTCCGTTGCTGCCGGAGACTATCACTCGCTTGCGCTCAAAAGTGATGGCACAGTATGGGCTTGGGGATATAACTACTATGGCCAACTTGGTGACAATACTACGGCAACTCGTCGTATGCCGGTTCAGGTGTCCGGCTTAAGTGACGTTACTGCTATTGCTGCTGGATCTTATTGTTCTCTAGTGTTCAGAAGTGATGGCACAGTGTGGGCTTGGGGCAGGAATAACTATGGGCAGCTTGGTGACAATACTACGACACAACGCAATACGCCGGTTCTGGTGCCCGGCTTAACTGACGTGGCTGCTATGGCTGCCGGATATGAGCATTCACTGGCGCTTAAAAGTGATGGCACAGTATGGGCTTGGGGTAGGAATAACTATGGGCAGCTTGGTGACAATACTACGACACAACGCAATACGCCGGTTCAGGTTTTTGGATTAAGCGATGTGACAGCCATTGCTGCTGGAGACTATCACTCGCTTGTGCTCAAAAGCGACGGCACAGTGTGGGCTTGGGGCAGGAATAATTATGGCCAGCTTGGTGACAATACTACGACACAACGCAATACGCCGGTTCAGGTTTCTGGATTAAGCGATGTGACAGCC
>WRDV01000045.1 GCA_009779655.1 Dehalococcoidia bacterium | reverse complement strand
GGCGCAACTAGCAATAGCGCCCTGCGGGAAAACACATATGACACGTTTACGGAATACTGCCGCGGCAACTGTACCGACTAGATTAGCCAAGAAAACATACGGGTGCAGCAGCCAAGACATGACAAGCCCCGCGACAATAAGAAACAGTATCCACGCCAACCCTTTTTCAGCCGGGTAAATGCGTCGGGTGGGGAAAACGCGATTTTTGGTGCGCTGCATACGGGCATCCACATTGCGATCAAGATAATTAGTCAAACCATTGGCTCCGCCGGAGGCAATCAAAATGGTCGCCGTAGCCAGAAGCAGAATGCCCGCATCAGCGAAGTAATGCTCGTATGGATTCCAATAAAGGAAGGCGAAAGTATTGATTGGAAGGAGGACAGCTTCCGGGTGCGTATGGGATGCAATGATAACGGAGCAAAATCCCAAGAACCCCAGTAGCAAGGTCTCCCGGATCTTGAGCACCTCAATATAATTGCGAATTGTTTGGAACATTCCTATTTTAACTGCTTCAAGGTCTTCTTCGCCATGCGGCGCTCTTGTTTGTCTATACGCTTGCCATGTTGTTTGGCACTTTTTTCCAATCTTGTTTTTTCATTTTGCTTGGCTTTTGATTTACCCTGAACCTCACCGGCCTTCTCGCAAAGCAAAGCCTCGTTCTCTTTGCTCATATAATACTCTTCAATACGAACAACGCTGTCGCTGGATTTGAAAACCTGCTTCATAGTAACCCGTACTAAATCGCCTTCCTGCCCTTTTGCCTTTCTCTGAAAATTATTGGCGCGCACAAAAAGCCCGTCCGCCTCGGCATGGGTCATTCTGTAAGCGTCGCTACCTATGAATAGTCTTACGGGTCTTTCAAGCTTCATTTTTATCCTCCGTTAATGCAAATTGTTACTTAATAAATTCCAAGCGGGGCTTATATCTTGAGGACAGTTTACAACTTTTAGATATAATATTTCAAAGGCGACGCGCGCCGCGTTCTAATTCTCATCAAGATAGTTCTGCAAAATTACAGCCGCCGCCATAGCGTCATCATGCTGCCTGGCTCCGCTCTTTTTCTTGCGCGCATTCCGGCGCATATACTCGCGGGCCGTAACAGTACTAAACTGCTCATCCACCATCTCCAGCGGAATAGGAAGCGCGGGCCTTAAGAGAGCGCAAAAAGCCTGTACTTTCTGCGCTTGCTGCCCCTCATCGCCGTTCAAGAGTAACGGTAGTCCGGCAATCAGCTTGCCCGGAGTGTGCTCGCGCACCAGCGACAACACCTCTTTAATATCCCTGCTGTCATCAGTGCGTGTAATAATAACAAGTTCGCGAGCCAGCAACCCTGTAGGGTCGCTGAGCGCCACCCCAATGCGACGGTCTCCTACATCCAAGGCCATAATACGCATAACTATTCAACCGCTAACTTCTCAGCTAAGCTTGCGCATAAGCGCTACTTCTGCTTCAATAGGCCATACACTGAGGCAATTGCCTCATCCAGTTTGGACACATCTTTGCCGCCGCCCTGCGACATTCCGGGCTTGCCGCCGCCGCCGCCGCCTGTAATAGCCGCTGTTTGGCGTATGATATTGCCCGCGTGATAGCCTTTGGCAACCAAATCATCCGTCACTGTCACAACAAAATACGGCTTATCCTCTTGCGCCATACCAAGCACAATAATTGCACTGCCCAACTTGTTACGCAAGGCATCGGCGATATCGCGCAATGTTTCAGGACGCGACGGTTTAACGCGCGCCGCAAGCAGCCTTACCCCTTCTGCATCTCTGACATGCGTCAGTAAAACCGATACTTCTTTGAGAGCTATCTCGCGTTCCAGAGCTTCGGCCCTTTTAATTTCTTGGTCGCGGCCGGCGATTAACGCCTGTACTTTATCGCCTACATCCTCAGGCGCAGTATCCAATAGCTTAGACAAAGACTGCGCCATAGCAATACTGGATGCCGCAAGACGCGCGGCCCCGCGTCCGGTAACAGCTTCAATACGGCGCAGGCCGGCTCCAATACTAGACTCGCCGGTAATCTCAAAAAAGCCTATCTCGCCGGTAGCCGCAACATGCGTACCGCCGCACAACTCCGCGCTGACAACCGGGCGCCCAACAGATAACACGCGCACAACATCGCCATACTTTTCATCAAAAAGGGCCGTTGCGCCTGAGGCTAGCGCTTCTTTATATGGCATGATGCAATCATACACCGGGTGGTTACAACGAACCTCAGAGTTGACCATATCGCGCACTTGGCTTAGCTCGCTCGCTGTCAAAGACGATAAATGAGAAAAGTCAAAGCGCAGACGCAGCGGCTCCACCAGGGAGCCTCCCTGCTGCACATGCTCGCCAAGAACCTTGCGCAAGGCAGCATGCAATAGATGGGTAGCTGTATGATTGCGGGCAATATCCGCGCGGCGCTCGGCGTCAACCTCAGCGGTAACCACATCGCCAACTGCCAGACTTCCCTCGGCTACGTATCCCTGATGCAAGGTGATATTACCCGCTAATCTGACGGTGTTGGTAACTATAAACGAGGCATTTTCTGTTACTATCAGTCCGGTATCGCCAACTTGTCCGCCCATCTCAGCGTAGAAAGGCGTATCGGCTAGCACCAACCCCGCTTTCTGCTCTGCCTTAACGGAGTTGCCGTTTTCATTATCTAAAATTATGCCCGCAATGCGCGTGCTCGCAGAAAGACCCTTATAGCCCACAAAACGTGTCTGCTCAAAATCTCCGCAGAGTTCGGCGCTTTGCTGCTCGGCTCCATCGAACTTATGCGCCGAGCGCGCCTTCTCGCGCTGTCTGTCCATTTCGCGCTCAAACGCATCAATATCCACCTTATACCCGCGAGCCGACGCAATTTCTCGCGTGATTTCTATCGGAAAGCCATATGTATCATATAGCTTGAAAGCGAATTCGCCTGCAATACACATCTGCATTTTGACATCATCGCGAGCCATGATTTCATCCAGAATAACCAGACCGGTATTAAGAGTCTCAGCAAAATGTTCTTCTTCGCGGCGCACAACATCCAGAATAAAGCTGCGTCTATTGGCAAGCTCAGGGTAAATCGCGCGACTTTGCTCGATGGCAGCCTCTGCCATATGCAGTAAAAATGGTGTTTCCAGCCCAAGACGGCGACCAAACAGTACTCCGCGGCGCAGAAGGCGGCGCAGTACATAACCCCGCCCGTCATTAGACGGCATCACGCCGTCCGCAATCAAGAAAGATACCGCGCGCCCATGCTCTGATATAATGCGCATGGCACGGTCGCTTTCTTCATCAGCCCCGTAGCACATTCCTGAAAGCTCAGCGGCACGCCTGAGCAAGGGCCGGAAAATGCCGGTGTTATAGACCGTGTTAGTGCCCTGCATAATAGCCGTAATGCGCTCCAAACCCATGCCGGTATCAATATTTGGCTTTGACAAAGAGGTGCGTTTGCCGGCCTTATCCTGATGGTACTGTACGAACACAAGATTCCAAATTTCACAGAAACGCCCGCATTTACAGGATGGATTACAATCAGCTTTACCGCAACCGCTAGCCTCACCAAAATCATAGTGAATTTCGCTACATGGGCCACATGGACCCGAGTCGCCGGCGGGGCCCCAGAAATTGTCTTCTTCTCCCAAGCGCACAATGCGCTCAGCAGGCACTCCGCGCTCAAGCCATAATTGAATGGCCTCGTCATCATCTAGGTAAACTGTCGTCCACAATTTTTCTTTAGGAATACCCAACTTGACGGTAATGAACTCCCATGCGAAATCAATAGCTTCCGTCTTAAAGTAGTCGCCTACCGAAAAATTACCCAGCATTTCAAAGAAAGTAAGGTGCGAAGAATCGCCAACCGATTCAATATCGGTTGTGCGGAAACACTTCTGGCAAGAGGTCAAACGCGTATGCGGAGGCTTAGCCAGTCCCATAAAATACGGCTTTAATTGCACCATGCCTGCCGTAGTAAGCAGAAGAGTAGGGTCGCCGCGAGGAATAAGCGATGAAGAAGGGATGATTTGATGCCCCTTGCCGCTAAAAAAACTTAGGTATTGTGAACGTATTTCGTCATCAGTCAACTTAAGCCACCCGCTCCTATTATATAAACACAAACATAAGAGAGATTTTAAGATAAGGAAGCAAGGCTGTCAAAGGAAAAGGCGGAGAGTATGTGAAAAAGCTCTTTCTGTTTTAGGCATCAAACCATATGGCGCAATTTTTGACGTAATATATCGCCGTATTCAGAATGTCTTATGCCAAAAGCCACCTGCGCTTCCAGCCATCCAAGCGGACTACCGACATCAAAACGGCGCCCATAAAATTCCAGCGCGTATATAGGCTGAGTCTCAAGTAAAATCGAAAGCGCATCAGTAAGCTGTATCTCGCCCCCGTGCCCCGGGCCAACAGCGGCAATAGCATCAAATATCTGCGGCGTTAGAATGTAGCGCCCGACTATGCCTAATTGAGACGGGGTTATGTCCAAAGAAGGCTTCTCAATAAGCGATCGCACCCTATGAACGCGCGCTCCGACTGTTTCCGGGCGAATAACCCCATAGCGCTGAATATCAGCTGTTTTGATGGACTCCACACCAAGCACACTGCCGCCGTAATCACAGAATATACGCAACATCTGGCTTAAAGCCGACTCACTTGAGTCCACCACGTCATCAGGCAGAATAACGGCGAACGGCTCATCGCCAAGCGCTTCTCTGGCGGACAGCACTGCGTGCCCCAGCCCCAAGCGCGCACACTGCGACACATAACTGATACGCACCAGACTCTCAAGACACCGCATTTCTTCTGCTAAACTGCTGTCGCCTCTCTGCTCTAGCAAGACGCCTAGCTCAGGAATAGGCCGGAAGTAATTCCGGATAGCGGAACACTCAGCCGCAACAACAATGATTACTTCCTCAATTCCGGAGGCTACGGCTTCTTCTACGGCTATCTGTATAAGAGGCTTATTAACAAGCGGCAGTAATTCCTTGGGATACGCACGAGTCACGGGTAAGAAGCGCGTGCCCCAACCTGCTGCCGGAATAACTGCCTTGCGAACCTGCATAGCCTGTCTCCTGTGCGATAAATCTTACCTGCGCGCTATTACTTCTTGGAACATAACTCCGAGATGAGCAGCAGCAACGCGAGCTCATCATCATATTTTCCAGTTTTAATAGCTAAATCCGTATCCAGTAACCGGTGGTAGAAATCATGCAGGCGCGCCATGGAGTAACGCGCCGCATGACCCATTGTCTTACGAAACGGGTAATCGGTCAGCCTCAACGCGCTCTGCACATCTTTCTCGGATTTCCCGGAGTTTTTAAGATCTTTTGCGCGCACCATAAGCCTAAGCTGACGTGCAAGCATGACCAATATGTAGTTAGGGGCAGCTCCAACGTCCAGCAGCTCATTCATAGACTGTTGCGCCAAGTTCAGTTTCCCCTCAACAATAGCGTCTACTAGCGTAAAAATGCTGGTCTCGCGCGACAGGCCCACTAGTTTCTGTACATCAGCACTTTTAATGGTGCGATCCCCTGCATACAGTACCAGCTTCTCGACTTCATTACGCATTATCCAAAGATTGTCGCCTACCAACCGCACAAGCATATTAAGCGCTTCTTCATCAATTTTCCCGCCTGCTTTTCCCACGCATTTGCGCGCCCATGATTCCAGTTGACTGTCCTTCAAAGGGGCGAAAACTCGAATGTCTGCCTTGGGAGTTAGCGATTTTAGCAGTAAGTTTGATTTGCTTACATCGCTGTCAGATAGCACAATGATTGTGCTATCCGGGGCGCCGTTGATAATATCAGCCAGAGTCTGGTGCAATGGAACGCTGCTTTCTTGTGCTTTGGCTGATTTTTTGGTTGCGGCACGCTTCTCTTTAGCCTCAAATCTTCCCAGCAGTCCGGTGACAATCACAAGTCTCTTATCTCCAAAGAAAGGTATTGCCTGCACAGCTGCTTGCAACTCGTCCGGACGCAACTTGGTTCCATCCAGATATGAGGTATTAACATCCGGCATCGAGGACTCGCCTAGGTTTGCCTTTATCTCCAATAGAGCTTCATGAATGGAGAAATCATCAGCGCCATAGAAAACTTGTAACAAAGACTCTCACTCCCGCTCAAATTGTAACACACGGCACAGAACCGAACCACACCGAGGCTCATTATCCCGTTCGCCGAACCGTGTGTGCTTTACACATTCTTTACGGCGTGGCATTATAATATGTCAATGTCCCGCAAAATAGACTTCGGAAGGTTAGCATTATGAAGCGTTTTCTTTCTAGCATCGCACTAGTTTTTACCGTGATTTTATTAAGCTTGGGGCTGTATATCCCTGCTGCTGCCGCCGCCAATGTTTGGAGCAGTTCTTCTATATCCCCGGTGAATGACTTCTTCGGCATATGGGGCCGTTCATCCGACGACGTTTTCGCCGTCGGCGCCAAAGGCTCTATTTGGCATTATGACGGTAACGCATGGACACCGATGTACGCCGACGGCAACACAAAAACTCTCTACGGCATATGGGGGGGCTTAGATATTGATCTCTTCACCGACGAAGAAGACGAGGTTATTACTGTTATAAATAGCAATGTCTATGCCGTCGGAATAGACGGCATTATCTTACATTACGACGGCGCTAAATGGAGCTCCATGACTAGCGGCACTACAGCTAATCTATATTGCGTGTGGGGCAGCGCGGGTAACGATGTTTTCGCCGTCGGGGCAGGCGGCATTATCTTACATTACGACGGCGCTAAATGGAGCGCTATGCCCAGCGGCAGTAATAAACACCTGCTCGGTATATGGGGCAGCTCTTCCGACGATGTCTTCGCCGTCGGCATGGATAACACCATCCTGCATTATAACGGCTCTGCTTGGAGCGCCATGAACAGCGGCACATCTATTGATCTGGCCGCTATATGGGGTTCTTCAGATAGCGATGTCTTCGCCGTCGGCACAAGCAATACCATTCTGCACTATGATGGCGCTAAATGGAATAGCATGACCGGCAGTAGCACAAACAATCTTACCGCGGTATGGGGGCTTTCGCCAAACAATGTTTACGCTGTCGGTAGTAACGGCACCATCTCGCGCTACAACGGCACAGCTTGGATAAGCATGGCCGGCGACGGCGTCAACAAGAATCTAACCTGCTTATGGGGCGACAGCACAAGTAACATACTTGCGCTTGGCGCATCCAGTACTATGCTTAAATTCAATGGCAGCACTTGGAAAAGCACTACGCCCGACATCAAAGAGCACCTTTACGCCATCTTCGGCACATCGGCCTCTAATATTCTCACCGCCGGTTCCGGCGGCAATATCTACACGTACAACGGAAGCACGTGGAGCGCCGCAGCCGTAACAGATAATCTTTCCCTGCACGGTCTTTGGGGTAATTCCGCATCCAACGTCTTCGCCGTGGGGGACAATGGCACAATCGTGCGCTATGACGGCGCCGATTGGAAGACTATGCCAAGCGACACAACAAACGATCTCTTCGCTATTTGGGGCTCATCCAACACCAACGTCTTCGCTGTGGGTAAAAATGGTGTCATCGTGTATTAT